>JACRGV010000028.1 GCA_016212215.1 Nitrospirota bacterium | reverse complement strand
ATCATCAGACATGACTATATGCTTGTGAGACGGCGGGTCGTAAATAATCTGAGGGCAAAACTTGAGTTGTTTAAAAAGAGGCTTGTATCCCCCACCCTTACCCTCCCCCGCAAGGGGGGAGGGATGGGAGGGGGGATGCAGGTTATAAGATACGATTATGAACTTCTTGAACAGGTCAGGTCTGTCCTTGCCTCCTACCGGGGTCACATGAAATGGGCGGATACCTACAACTTAAGACGGGCCATACTCCAAAAGATACAGTTTCTTAAAGGAATATTTCTCATTTGATGGCGGCAGTATAAGGCCACATTATAAATATTGTGAAATATTTCCATCTGTAAAGAGTCAATATCTCTATTATATGTGCCTATTCAGAGATTCCTTTATCTTATTTCAGGTTGGCTGCTTCTATGAGTTTTACGGTGTGACTCCAATTATAGAGGAGATGATTGCATTGCTTAAACTGAAGAAAGTCGCACAAAGTAAACGAGGGGTGATACATGGTTTCCCTGAAAGACTTGAAGACCAATACGTAAAGGCACTTGTAGAGAAAGGGGTCTCTGTAGTCATTATCAAAGAGACGGATAGATATATTGGAAAGGTTAAGGAACGGTTACCGGTCATGAAAATAGTAAGCAGTGAACAGTAAGCAGTTAGCAGTGAAGGCAGGTTTTATCTGCTTCCTGCTAACCGCTTACTGCTTACTTGAATAAAGGAGACACACAATGCTTAAAACAAGATACATCATCTTAATGACAGTGATATTTATCTTAGCCGCTGCCTGTCTGTCCTATGCACAACAGGCTCAGCTATGGGAGACAGGGCAGACGACCTGTTACAATAGCTCAGGGAGTGTGATTACCTGTACAGGGACAGGGCAGGACGGGGATATAAAGGCGGGAGTGGCCTGGCCCAGTCCGAGATTTACCGTCGGAAGTGGTGTAGAGGTGGATTGTGTAACTGACAGTCTTACCGGTCTGATGTGGTCAAAGAATGCAAATTTACCTGGGACATATAAGACCTGGCAGCAGGCATTGGATTATGCCAACAATCTCACCCTCTGTGGTTACAGTGACTGGAGGCTTCCAGACAGAAAAGAGCTGATGAGCCTTATTGACCGCTCAAGGTATAACCCTGCCCTCCCGGCAGGCCATCCCTTCCTGAATGTGCAGTCTAGCCCCTACTGGTCGTCTACTTCTTACGCCAGCTACGCGAGCAGCGCGTGGATCGTCAATATGTGGAATGGCTACGTGGACAGCAGCTATGGGTCCAGCCCCTGCGTGTGGCCGGTACGTTCTGGACAGATCGGCCCTTTGGTCCATTCGATCATTGGGACCGTTACTGAAAATGGCACCGGTCTGGGCAGTGTGACCATGACCCTGAGCGGCGCAGCGTCCGCCACAACGACCACGGCAGGGGATGGGACTTATAGCTTTGCAGGGTTGGCGGACGGCTCCTATACAGTAACGCCTTCAAAGGCGGCCTACAGTTTTAATCCTGCTTCAAGGAATGTTGCCGTTGCGGGGGCTGATGTGTCAGGGATGGACTTTGTTGCCTCTGCTGTTCCGGACATTGTGGTTTCACCTGTGAGTCATGACTTTGGTTCTGTTCAGCCAGGTGCGTTGTCCCCGGCAAAGATATTTACCATTGCCAACAATGGGATTGCAAATCTGGTGGTGGGGACACTGTCTCTAAGCGGCACGGATGTCTCTCAGTTCGGTATAGTGAACGATAATTGTTCAGGCAAGGCTATTAGTCCTGCCGGTAACTGTACTGCTCAGGCGGTATTCAAACCCACTTCGTTTGGGGCAAAGACTGCAAGCCTGAGCGTGCCAAGCAACGACCCTGATACACCGGTTATGGCAGTTCCCCTTCAGGGGACAGGCGGGCAGGAAGGTCCATCAGCCATAAAAGGTGTGGTCTACAATTCCTCCCGCAGTCCAATAGCAGGGGTCAATGTTTTAATTGGAACCTACGCGGCAACTTCAGACGTAAACGGTCAGTACAGCATTCAGACTATCCCTTATGGCGACTATGTTGTCACGGTTAGCAAAACCGGTTTCGCGACTCATGCTGAGAACATCAGCATCCCGCCTATGACAACGGTTATCAAAGATTTCACACTGACACTCGCCTCTTCTGCAGAGATTAATGTCCTGAGCATTTCTTCAAAGTATGGGGGACATGTCTTTTACCTTGATGGAGTTGACCATCTTGTGACTTACTCTATCAATGTTGATTGGGGCGGTCATCCACCTCAGACAGTCAGATTTATTACTCCAAAGGGAAGTTATGATGTGGCAACGACAGGAAGCACTGCTCTAAGGGCGTTCAACATGGGCACTGAATTTGGTTCATGCGGCAAATTAAAGGTGCAGGCAATAAGTAGTGACGGAACCAGCTCCATAGAAAAAGAGGCTGACTTTGAGGTTATGTCATTCCCATTAGTTGATCTTTCTGCCTTCATGGAATTAATAGATGCGGGAGACAGATTTTACTATGGCACTAACAGTGGCGGTTTAAATTTAAGTTTTATAGAACAAGGTGTAGATGCTGGTATCATACCGAAAAATATACCGATATTTGGAGATTCCCCATTCAGACTGGATTATATCCCCGAAGTGAACACAGAGATAACGAGCAGTGGTGAATTTACAATGGGGTTCAGGTGGAGTGACCTTGAGGCAGGTAATGTTATAGATGAGAGTTGGGGCAGGGAGCATAATCTAATGAAGATTGTAGCACTGATAGATGATTATGCAGCAAAAGGCCGGGTGGACAGGAGGAGATTGCCGAAGGCTGCGGTCAGTAGTTTTGATTTGAGTTTTTATCCCATCGTAAGTATAAATGGAGAATTCCTTCCCTCTACCTGCCAGTGGGGTTATACCGGCAGTATCGGTATGGCCGGTGAGTTAGGATTATCGAAGAGCTGGCCATTTATTTTCATGGCAGGGCCTGTGCCTGTCCCCATGTATGCAAAGGCAACACTTAATGTCACAGCAGATGCGACAGCCCAGGTACTGGATATAAATCCTGTAAAACTTAATGGACAACTTGGTTTGAATCCCTATGTAAGAGGTTCTCTCGGTGCCGGTGTTGATGAGGTACTGGCAGTGGAGGGCTGGCTTGGCGGCGGTTCAGACCTTCAGCTTCAGTGGCCTCAAACGCCGGCACTTCAGGATCTTTCTTTGTATCTCAATGGCGGCGTAAGTGTATATGCCTTTCTCTTCAAGTGGGAGCAGGAGGCATTACGGTGGGACTGGAGTCTCTATAATCAGGCGGCAGCACTGTCATCTTTGGAGTATCCAAGGCAGTATCCTGCACAACCGAGCCTCCTGCAGAGGAATTATCTAAGCAAGCCCGGATACGGAAGATTCAGCAGGATGCCAGGATATTCTATAAAGACAATGGCTGCAGATGGGTTGCCTTATACCACAGCTATTGCACCTCTCCAGGTAAACGTCTTTCCATATTCGGAATCAAGCATATCTTCAAACGGTACAAATCTAAATCTTACATGGTTGTATGATAATCCTCAGAGAACCTCTATCAATCGCAGTATGGCCGTATCTTCTTCATTTAACGGGACAGCATGGAGTACACCGCAGGCTATATCAGATGACGGGACAGCGGATTTCCATCCTGAGATTATCACATTCCCAGATGGTTCAGCGGTTGCTGCATGGGAAGATGAGGGCATTGTGATGCCGGACACGGCTACCTTTGATGACATGGTGCAGAATCTTGAGATATCTGCTGCACACTATAATCCACAGACTGGGCAGTGGTCCGGCGCACAGAGATTGACATCCAATTCTTATCTGGACAGAAGCCCTAAGATGGCAGGGAAGACAGGTGACAATATAATCCTTACATGGATCAGCAATGAGACCAACGACCTTTCAGGCAGCGCTACAGCCCCGAATAATCTATGGTATTCAAAATGGGATGGCATGTCACAAAGTTGGAGTGCCCCGGCATTGATCTCTCAGATCCCTAATGGGCTTCTCAAATACTCGTTGTCTTATGACGGGAGTACCGGTCATGTTGTGATGAGCCTTGATACTGACGGGGATATGGCCACCATCAATGACCATGAGCTTTATATACTCTCGTATAGCAACGGTGCATGGGGGACGCTGACAAGGTTAACGGATGATTTAGTCACAGATGATAATCCGCAGATTGCAATAGACCCTGCCGGGAACTTTGTACTTACATGGATAAAGGGGAATGAGCTTTCGGGCGTATCAAATTTTGATATGAATGCAAGGACAGTCATCAGGGCAGATGAATACTCCTCCAACCTGGCTGATTTTAGACTCGCATCATCATCAGATGGCAAACTTTCAATAGTATGGGCAGAGTCTTCAGAGTATAGCTCTGATCTGTACGCTATATTTTATGACCCACTGTTTGCGGTGTGGGGAAGCCCGAGACAACTTACATCTGATACAGAGACAGAGAGACACATCACAGCATCTTTTTATGGCAATGATACACTGGTCGCTGTTTATAACAGGAATATTGTGGGACTTACTCAGGTGGCGAGGCCCACTGCGAGCGGGCAGAGTGTGACCCTTGATATGCCTGTTCCTGTAAGCACAGACCTTTATATGTTGAAATACACAATGGGGGAAGACCTTGCACTGGAAGGCGGCAGTCTCCTCCCATCACCATTAAATCCCCTCCCCGGCGAGAATATCCTTTTAAGAGTCAAGGCTATGAACCTTGGTGATAAGGGGGAGAGCAACATACCGGTTGTCTTTTATCTTGGTGACCCTTTAGCAGGCGGTACGTTGATCGGTGAAGCGGTTATCGGGCAGGTTCTAAGTCCTGGGGATACAACAGAAGTGTCAATACCATGGACAGTGCCTCAGACCACGACCCCGCTTTCTATTTATGCTGTAATAGACCCATCGGCGACGATTGATCCGGTTAACCGGTTTAACAATGTGGTAAGCACACAGATAGTGAAGCCTGACCTTGTGCTTAAAAGTGTGAGATGGGAGAAGTTGACAGACAGTCTGTTTTCCATAACAGCGAGGGTCTCAAATGACGGGTCTATTGCGAGTGGTGCAACAGATGTAAGGTTCAGAAAGGATTCTACCAGTGGGGAACTACTGTTTACTAACAGCATCAGCGCACTTGCGCCGTATGAGGCTATGGATGTTAATTTTGTGTGGGATGTAACCGCCCTTCCTTTGCCGCGATATGTTGTTAGTGTATCTGTAGATGAAGGTGGCATGGTTGCTGAATTTGATGAAGGGAATAATGCGGGGAGTATAACTATAGAAGGTCACTTACAGGATATTGCTGTTTCTCTGCTTATCGCAGATTTCGGTTCTGTAAATGTCGGGAGCAGTTCAGGAACGCAGAGGTTTACTATCACTAACACAGGGACGGCAGGTCTTAGCATAGGCACAATTGACCTTACAGGCGGGAATAACGCAGAGTTTGCTAAGCTGAGTGATACATGTTCTGCACAGACTATTGCCCCATCACTGAATTGCACAGTTCAAGTAGGTTTTATGCCTGCCTCAGCAGGTTTGAAAGCGGCTAATTTAAACATTCTGTCCAATGACCCTGATGCACCTGTAGTGGATGTGCCATTAAGCGGGACAGGGGTTGCTGCCCTGAATGTTGCAATAGCTCCAATAGCCGCTGGTACAGTATCCGGTACAGGTATCAACTGCCCTGGCGATTGCACTGAAAGTTATAATGTTTCCGGCGCATCTGTTCAACTTACAGCTACTCCAAGCACAGGCTATCACTTTGTGAACTGGAGCGGGGACGCAAGCGGTGCAGGAAATCCGGTAACTGTTTCAATGGAAACGAACAAATCTGTGACTGCAAACTTTGTAATAAATGCCTATACACTTACCATTTCAAAGAATGGTACCGGGAGCGGGACTGTAGCGAGCAATCCAGTTGGAATTGACTGTGGGATAGATTGTTCTGAGGTCTACAATCATGGCACTTCAGTCACCCTGACAGCGGCACCTGATGCTGGTTCAATATTTACAGGCTGGAGCGGTAATGCAGACTGCACGGATGGTATTGTAACGATGGGTTCTGCTAAAACATGTAAGGCTGCCTTTAAGGAGACAACCCCGCCAACCGGTTCTATCCTTATCAATAGTAACAAGGCATGGACAAAGACTTCCTCAGTTACCCTTACCCTCAGTTGTAGTGATGGCTCCGGTAGCGGCTGTGCTGATATGCGGCTTTCAAACGACGGTGTCTTTGATACTGAACCGTGGGAACTGTTTGCAACAAGTAAGGCATGGACACTGTCAGCAGGAGACGGTAATAAGGCGGTATATGTCCGTTATAGGGACAAGGCAGGTAACAGGTCATCAAGGCTTGTTGATTATATCAAGTTGGATACCACAAAGCCTGTAATCACAAGTGTCTCTGATACACCTGACCCGTTGAGACATCATCTCGGAGAGGTGAGCACAATTAGTTTCAATATCTCTGATAATTTGTCCGGCACATGCAAGGCAGTGGTAAAGATATTCAATCCCTCTGCTGTTCTTATCAGGACAATAATGACAACCTATAACATCTCCTGTCCCGTCGGCGGAGCGGCAGGTTCTGTAGTCTGGGATGGTAAGGATACAAGCGGCACACTTGTTCCTGCCGGTACTTATACTTACAAGGTACAGGTAGCAGATAAGGCACTGAACTGGTCATTTATCAAGAGTGGGACGATTACGGCGGAGTAGAGGTCATATATTTTGCCTGCATCTCTATTAGCTGTTTTTTTACCCGCCATGTAATACTGGTTTCTCTTTTGTCAGGAGAGCGTAGAAAGAAATATTGTAATTATTATTGATTTTACTAATCACAGTTAGTATAATTCTTGCAAATTACGAATTACGTTATGGCAAATGGAACAGGCATTAATACCACAGAACAGGCAATGGGATAATAAGAAGTACGCCCCGCTTTATGATCGGGATGTCCTTTCCTCCATTCTGAAGAAGCTTAAGATAAGGGAAGTTCAGGTACTGCTTGGGGCAAGAAGAAGCGGTAAGTCTACTATTTTCAAGCTCCTGATTAATTACCTTTCAGAAAAGACTGACCCTCTGAGTATCCTTTATGTAAACCTTGATGATCCTTTCTTTTCCGAGGTGTGGCGGGATGCAAAAGAGATTTACAGGATTGTTGAAACCGCTGAAAAGATTACCGGGAAAAAGATACGTTACCTCTTCCTGGATGAGGTGCAGAATGTCATTGGCTGGGAAAAATATGTCAAGAGTTCTTATGATGCTGAACGGTTTGAAAAGATATTCATTACAGGTTCTAACTCTTCCCTCCTGAAAGGAGGCTACGCAAGGCTGCTTTCAGGGAGGTATGTGGTTGATCATGTCTATCCGTTTTCCTTCAGGGAAATCCTGAGGGGCAACAATATCCGCACCTACAAAGATCTGGTAAGTCATAAATCAAAGGTCATGAGTATCCTTGATGGGTATTTGTTCTATGGTTCATTCCCTGAAATCTTAAAAACAGAGGACAATGATCTAAAGCGGGAGATACTCATAAATTATTATGAAACAATCATCCTGAAAGATTGTGTTGCCAATCATAATATCCGGGATATCAAAACATTCCGGGAGCTTGCCTTTTATTTAATCTCAAACATTTCTGCTTTGTATTCATATAACAGCCTTGCCAGGGCTGTTAAGAGTAATGAGAACACCGTCAGAGGGTTTGTTAATGTGCTCGAAGACAGCTTTCTGATACAGGAGATGAAGAATTTCTCTTATTCTCTGAAGACGCAATCAAGGGCGAGGAAAAAGGCCTATTGCATTGATAATAGTTTTCTGAACACGGTATCTTTCAGATTTTCCGACAACAAGGGGAAACTTCTGGAAAATCTCGTTCATTCGGAATTTTATAAAAATGGCTACCGGAACATCTATTTCTATCAGGATAATAAGGAATGCGATTTTATTCTGAAAACCGGAAAGGACCTCTATGCAGTTCAGGTATCGTATGAACTCGGTGAATCCAATATCAATAGAGAGATGGAAGGAATACAAGCCGCCATGAAGAAGCTGAATATAAAAAGGGGTTATATTATAACATACGACACTGAAACAGCTTTACAGGAAAATATTGCGATAATACCGTTCTGGAAGATTTATGAAGAGCTTTTTGAGAGGATAAAGTAAGCAGGATCATTGATGCATTGGAGATTCTGGTGACAATCACGGTTGAACATAGATGTTCCTATTCGTTCTGTTCAATGATTCTTTTTATAACATCCAAAAAATCCTCGATTATCCATAAGTCTTCTTTCAGGTATTTACATACCCGTTCATCGTCTACTTCATGATAAAGATGGATCAGGATGTTTCTGAAGCCTGCCATGGACTTCAGTTTTATTGCATATTCAGGATCAATTAAGCCCATGTCTTTCAGGATCAGGAAACATTCCCCATATTCATCAGGGACTTTTCCGGCGAGCTTTGCAACTATATGATGACATATATCAATAGTGGCCTGTATTGCTACAATAAAATTATACTTTGCTGAACTGAGTAATGTCTTATCAGGCAATATCTCAGCATCAGGAATGCCGGCATACTCTTTGAGGTTATTCAGGGAATTTCGGATTTCTTCTGAAAGGGTTTTGAGTCGTTCTATGTTTATTTTCTTATAATTGTCACTCATTAAGATACAAGGTCAAGCAGTATTTGTTTTCTTCCCGGAAGGAGATCAAAATATCTTTTCCATGTCATTTCTAAAAAATCACAACGTACGTCTTCATCTCTTGAAAATAATAGTATTCCTTTTGTAGCATAAAATTTGAAGCCTATCGGTGTATAGTTGATTATCTTAACGTCGAGAGGTTTTATGCCTGTCTTCATCTCTGCCCTTGTCGAAATATTCAGTTCGTAATCCAGTACCATATTCCTTCGTATTACTGTATCATCTACAAATATAGCAATATCAATATCCCTGAACGGAAGGCCGTCTGCATAAGAACCATGTACGTAAGCAAATATGATCTCTTTATAATTTTCAAAGTATTCTTTAAGCCTGAGTATGGTATAATCTCTTTCTTCCTGAGACGCCTGTTTGTATCTGTTTTTCATCGTTTTCCACCTAATCAAGTGCATCCTAAAGATACTGTACATCCACCTCGTTCCATAATGATTATGACTATAGCAGAAACCGGAAAGTTTTGAAATATCTTCCCAAAATTCTCTATCAAAAAACATGTGAAAAAATTTCTGTTGACAGTAAAAAATAGTTTAGCTAAGATAGCCATTAATAAAGTCAAATATTGATTCCTGATAATTGCAGTTAAGGCAACAAGTTAATTAGGAACCTTGCTTAATGTAAGGAGAACGCTTATGAGACGAGCAAAACTATCCCACTTCTTTTCTTCCCTGTTTCATTTCATAAAGCCTTCCGACAACAGCCGGTCAGGCCCGCAACTTGCAGTCAGTCAGTCAGTCAGTCATCGTATAATCTATCAAATATCTTTTTGTGCCTCAGGATTTTTCCCCAAAACCGTTCCGGGGCATGAAATAACAAATTCCAAAGCCCAAATTTCAAATAAAGCTCAAAGTTCAAAATTACAAAGGATGATGAAAATAAGACCCCCTCACCCTGACCCTCTCCCGCCTGGGGAGAGGGTACATAGAATATCCCCCTCACTTGACGGGAGGGGGTCAGGGGGAGGGTGGGCTGCGAGGAATGAAAATAGCAAGAGGTAAGAAGGCAGAAGACTGAAGGTAGAAGATAGAAGCATGAATGGTTTGATTCGTTCATTGCGAGATAACTTATAACCTTCAGTCTTCAGCCTAAATAAAGGAGACACACTATGCTTAAAACAAAACAAGTTATCTTAATGACAGCGATATTTATCTTATTCCTGCCGGTCTTTGTACTGGCAGCAGGCACGGTTGACCTCCCCAAGACAGGGCAGACGACCTGTTACGATTGGTATGGGGCTGTGATTGCCTGTTCCGGAACCGGGCAGGACGGGGATGTACAGGCAGGTGTGGCATGGCCCAGTCCAAGGTTTACTGTCAACGGAGATTGTGTTACAGACAATCTTACCGGCCTGATGTGGGTAAGGTCGCCTGACAGTGTTTCAAGGATATGGCAACAGGCACTGGATTATGCCAACAGCTTAAGCCTGTGTGGCTACACGGACTGGCGACTTCCAAACCGAAAAGAATTGCACAGCCTTACCGATTTCTCCCGATCTAATCCGGCCCTGCCGTCAGGACACCCCTTCCTGAATGTGCAGTCTGATTTTTACTACTGGTCGTCTACCTCCGGCCCGTCGAGCGATGCGTGTATCGTCGATATGATGGATGGCGGCATGAGCAGCGGCGGTAAGTCCAACGGCAGCTACTACGTGTGGCCGGTACTTTCCGGACAGTTCTGTCCTCATACTTCGGTTATTCCTACTTTCGCTCTTCCGACGGATTACACAGCATATAGTGTGCAAATTGAGCCGCTTCCTGACTTTGACATCCGTCTTCAAAATCAGGGCGCTGCAATGCTGCCGTCAGAAAACCAGAATCAGAGAATTACGACTCTTAAAAGTCAGGTTGGTGAAATGATGTAAGCAAAGTGGAACCGGTTTAATGGGACACCACGACATCTTTTAAATTACGAAGGCTATCTTACATCGCCGAGTGTTCAGGCACCCGAGGAAGTTGTTAAAGGATTTATAATGGACAATTCCGGCATCTTTGCCCTCACTCCGGCGGACCTTCCTGATTTTAAATTAATAAGAAAATATACGACAGAGCATAATGGGATTACCCATATCTCATTGAAACAACATTATCAGGGGATACCGGTAATTGAGGGGGAGATCAGGGGAAATGTTGATAGTGAAGGGAGGATTCTGAATATTGGAGGAGATTACTATCCCGGTATTAACATAGGGACAGTCCCTCCCATATCTGCTGTTGATGCAATCAGGACTGCGGCAGCGGACGCCGCACCTGGCGTTGCATTTGAACCGGTGGCATTATCCGGTCCAACTGGCCCGCCTCAGGAAACTGTATTTCAAAAAGGGGCGTTCAATACGACAGATGCCTATCACTCGGCAGGACTTGTGATCTTTCCTATGCAGGGGCAATTCCGGCTTGCATGGCAGGTCATTTTTCATAAAAATAGTAACGAACGGTATATCATCTTAGTGGATTCAGAAACAGGAAAGGTTCTTTACCGCACAAACATGGTTAAATTCAATTCGCCGTATGGGCTTGTATTTGCAGAGGACCCTGATGATGCAGGGCAGGTTACAAAATCCTTTACAGGTGATCTAACAGCTTCTCCACTTGGATGGCTTAACAAAGACGGCGGGGTCTATCATACACTCGGAGGGAATAATGTCTGTGCACAGGAGGATAGAGATAATATGGATAATGGAGGGTATAGTCCAAGCCGGCCACAGGGGAACTTTAATTATACCTTTACCAATGCATATTTTAATAGTGGTGGAACTGATTTGAATACAGATATTAATGCAACCATTACAAATCTATTTTATATGAGGCTCTTGCAAAAGTCTCCGTGACATCTGGTAAAACCGGCACAAAATTGGATTTTGCAATTTAAAAATCACCTATCGTACAAATTAGATCGTTAAATTACACTTTTTAAGCAATCCAAGCATTTTCAGGGCGTACT
>JACRGV010000027.1 GCA_016212215.1 Nitrospirota bacterium | reverse complement strand
GGGTTGAGAAAGACTTTTGTAATTTAACTATTGGGGGCGGCGAAATAAATTGTTTCATTCGAAAATCTCCATAGCTCACCCTCCCCCTAACCCCCTCCCGTCAAGGGAGGGGGAATCTTCGGCAATCTTTCATATCTCCCCTCCCCTTGCGGGAGGGGACTAAGGGGAGGGGGCCTCATTTTCATCATCCTTTGTGAGCCGAAGGCTCATGTCGGTTCAACCGAAAATAACCCCCCCAGCCCCCCCCTTGAAAAAAGGGGGGGGATTGCCGTTGGCCTTTGTGAGCTTTAGCTCATGAAATTTCATCATAATCTAACTTCTTGCATCTAATTTCTTACTTCTGCTCCGAAGCCTTCTCTAATACACCCAGCAGCCTTTCAATTGCCGGTTTCCCAAACAGATCAAATCCTCTTAATGATTCCGGCGGATAGCCTGCAACACATACTATTGGCTTATTCCCTATCACTCCCATAATCAGCGGCTTTCCTGACCTCATAGGCACACCATTTACAATCACGCCTGGTGTACCCAGTGAGTTTATCAAGTCTGCAATAAAATCCCGCCCGCCTATGGCTGTCCCGCCTGAGATAACTGCCATATCCGCATGGTTAAGCCCGTTCTTTAATGCCTCTTTGAATGTAGAAAAATCATCTTTCATAATCCCGCAGAAAATCGGTACACCGCCATAGTCCTCAATCTGTGCTGATAATGTATATGAATTTGCATCCCATACATGCCCGGGTTTAAGCGGCTCGGAAGGTGGGATTACCTCATTGCCGGAACAGAAGATTGCGACGGCCGGCCTTTTCACTGCATTAACACTAAGTATCCCCTGACCTGCAAGTGTCATAATCTCTCTTGCAGAGAGTCTTGTCCCCTGTTTTAGAATCAAGTCCCCCTTCTTAATCTCACATCCGGCTGTCTCAATGAAATCACCTTTTTTGAATGGACGTTTTATCGTAATCACATTATTTGATTTACTTATATCCATATACCTTACAACAGCATATTCTCCTTCCGGGACAAAACTGCCGGTACTGACTTCAATGCACATTCCATGAGATATAGAAGCATCATACATCATTCCCACCTCTATCATCCCGCTTACAGAAAGGGTAACAGGTGTATTATCTCCTGCACCATCCGTATCTTTGACATTAACAAGGAAACCTTCAACAAGCGCCCTTGAGAATGGCGGCGAATTAATCCCTGCATTTACATCTCCTGCGAGAACCCTCCCACGGCATACAGATAAGCCAATGGTTTCTGTACCAATGGGGCCTGCAGGAAATGCAGAAAAAAATCTCTCAACTGCCGCTGCAACAGGGTCATCTTGTTTGTCGTTCATGTATAATCTCCTTAATATGATTTGTTATCTGTTCAACTGACTTAAACTCCACAGCATTAATCCCCATATCCTGAGCCGCTGCTACATACTCACCAATGTCATCAATGTATATCGTCTCTTCAGGCGATGCATTTCCCCTATTCAATGCCTCCATGTAAATATCAGGATGGGGTTTCATTTTACCAATTCTGTATGACAATATACATTCATCAAATTTATGTACAACAGGAAATTGTTTTTTTATATACTCAAAATGGAGTTCATTTGTATTGGATAAAAGAAAGAGCGGAAAATCCTTTTTAAGTAATTCAATCAAGTCAGCAACTCCATCATTCTCCACAAATATCTCACTCCACACGGATTTGAATCTCTCATAAGACATATCAAGCCCGAATACCTCTGAAGCGTGCTTGAAGAACTCCTGCGATGTAATCCTCCCCTCCTCATATTGTATGATAATTTCATATCCGGTATCAAAGAGATATGCGAGAATATTATCAGGATTCTGATATTGAATAAGCGTGGAGCAGCCTGCAAGCCCCTTAGCAATATCCATCCTTGAGAAATCCAGAATTACCTTACCGAGGTCAAAAATAATAAGTTTTATCACCCAATTACCCCCCAATTACCCCCCAATTACCCTATGTACCACTTCACACAGTTTTGTATGGATATACGGTTTTACTAATACATCACTGAAACCATACTCCTCATAATTTGTCATTATAGGGTCTTTGGAATATCCGCTTGATACAATTACCTTTGCCCTTGAGTCTATCTTCAGGAGTTCTCTTATGGCCTCCTTACCACCCATACCTCCGGGTATTGTCAAGTCCATTATAACCACATCAAAAGGATTTCCCGACTCCATGGCCTTTTTATACAATTCTATTCCACCGGTACCATTCGCAGCAGACTCTGCTTCATACCTGAAATGGCTCAGGACATTACATACAAAATCTCTGATTGTTTCTTCATCATCAATTACGAGGACCTTGCCGCTGCCGGAAAGTGGTACTTTTCCTGTTTCTTTCTCATTAAATATCTTTTTACCGGAGGCAGGCAGATAGACACTGAAGGTGGTTCCATTACCAATATCAGATTCAACACTGATATGCCCGTTATGTTTCTTTATTATAGAATAGGCGATTGCAAGACCGAGACCGCTTCCTTTTTCCTTAGTAGTAAAAAACGGATCAAATATCTTAGGAATAATTTCTTCCGGTATCCCTGCCCCATGATCTTCAATTGTAATCTTTACATATCGCCCCTTTTTAAGGGTTGGAATTTCCTTTGCATTTATAATAATATTCTCAGCCTGTACTTTGATCTGCCCGCCGTCCGGCATTGACTGAACGGCATTAATTATAAGATTATTTATAACCTGATGTATCTGTCCCTTTTCAACCTCTACCGGCCACAGGTCGTCAGGAATAAGACATTCGTGCCCCGCTTTTGTCCCTCTAAGTGTAAATGAACACCAATCCTTTATTGATTCACCGATATATATTGTCTTCTTGACCGGATCTCCGCCCTTTGCAAATGTAAGCAATTGCTTAGCCAGACTTTTTGCCTGAAGTGATGCCTTCTCCGACTCAGTTAAAAGTTCATATAACTTATCGTGGGGGGATATAGATAGCTTTGCAAGGTATATGTTGCCCATGATTCCTGTAAGAAAATTATTAAAATCATGGGCAATACCCCCTGCAAGAATTCCGAGGGACTCCAGTTTCTGGGCCTTTAAAAGTTCAGCCTCCATCTTTTTGACTTTGGTTATATCACGGATGATCCCAACTACGCCCAGTATGTTTCCCTCTCCATCAACAACCCTCTGTTTGACAGTACTAAACCACATTCCTTCTGCGTATTCTTCTATATCCACAGGTTCACCCGAACTTAATGCCGCCTCATCACTCTTCCTGCAATGCAGGGAAAAATCTTCAGGCATAAAGTCAAAATCAGTCTTACCAATAATGTCGTCCACGTTTACATGAAAAAGTGTCTCATGTGCCTTATTTGCAATTACGTATTTGAAATCAGTATCCTTGAGAAAGATAATATCCCCTGATGAATTGATTATGGTCTCAAGACCCTTTTGATATCTCCTGTTTTTATCCTGCTCCTTACGCCTGCTCTCCGCCTCCTTGCTGTCCTTTTCATTCAGCAGCAACCGAAGTCTTTTAATCTCCTCAAGCAGTTCCTCTTTTGTTTTCTCCTGGTCTTCCATGCCTGTTCAGCCCTCAATTTGAATTTATTCAAAATGTATAAAAAGAGACAGATTTGGAATCCGCACTCTTCTTACTACTTATTGCAGACAATAATGAGGCTCTTGCAAAAGTAATAAAATAAGTGAATTTTTCTGAATTTATTTGGTGTAAAATTGCTCTCCTTTTGGTAGAATATGTTTGTTAAAAAATACCACACAAAAGGAGAGCCGATGAACTTGAGAGATAAAATATC
>JACRGV010000026.1 GCA_016212215.1 Nitrospirota bacterium | reverse complement strand
TTGGCTAATCACATGAGCAGTGAGTCCATACTATATTTGTGTGAAGAACTTAATTCAACAGAAACAGTATTTCCGGGCACAAATCTGCGACTGGTTTACGAACTGGTATCTTAACAAATTCCACGAGGTCAGGAGGTCTGTGGTTACATAACAGCATCGTCTTCAATAACGGTTACAGGTATTATTAATGACATAGTGAGGGGTACTGTCAATGAGAGTCAGGGTAGTGTGCTGGTTAATGGTGTAGAAGCGGTAATATCAAACCGTAATTTTACGGCTGAACCCATACCATTGGTTCCAGGTCCGAATACGATTACTGCTTCCGGCAGTGACCAGTGGGGCAATACTGCTAGTGCAGTTATAACGGTCAATCTTAATACAACCCCGAGACAGACGCTGACTATTGAGTCCGGTAATAATCAGAGCAGTCTTATAGGTACAATGTTACCTGCTCCACTTTTAGTTTCTCTCAGGGATGAGAATGATGCCCCTGTAAGTGGTGAGCCTGTTATCTTCCGTGTAGCGGAAAATAACGGTGTTCTCTTAACATCAGGTTCCGGTTTAGGGGTAAGGGCCGTTGCAGTTACTACAGATGCAGAAGGATATGCACAGGCAGATTTCAGGGTCGGGACATGGGCCGGTTCAGGTAATAACCGGGTTGATGTGACTGCCACAGGGGTAGATGGAAATGTGATATTTATTGCATCAGGAACGCAGAAGCCTCCTGCAGCAATTTATGTGGCACAGGGTAATCAGCAAAGGGGCGGGGTTAATCAGCCGCTTCCTGAGCCGCTGGTGGTATTTGTTACTGATGAGGGACATAATCCATTAGACAACATTCCTGTAATATTTAAGGCAGTGGAAGGCGGCGGGCTTTTCCTCAATGGGCTTGATAATATAACGGTGAATACTGACAGTGACGGCAGGGCAGCAGTATCTTATATCCTTGGGCCTAATGCGGGTAATGACGGTAATGTATTAGAGGCGACGTTCGAAGGAAACACCATGCCTCCTGCCGGATTTACCGCAACCGGCCTGATACCGGGAGACCCTGGTGATACAAGGATTAGCGGTGTTGTACTTGATAACTCGAATAATCCTATAACAAATGTGACAATAAGGATAGAGGGTACTACAAGAGAGGCTGTGTCAGACAGTAATGGTCAGTTTACGGTAAACAATGTCCCTGTCGGTCCTGTGCATCTTATTGCAGATGGCACTACTGCCGGGACACCTGGTGTTCTTGAATATCCTACATTGATGTATGAGATTACCACAGTGGCGGGTGCAAATAACAGTGTTGGTGTGCCGGTTTATCTGGTACCGCTTGACCTTGTTAACTCAAAGGTGGTGGGCGGCAGTGCGGATGTGATTTACACGATACCTGAGGTTCCAGGTTTTGAACTTACAGTAAAGGCAAATTCAGTTACATTTCCGAACGGGGACAGGCAGGGGAGTATCTCTGTGACACAGGTTCATGCGGATAAGGTTCCAATGGTGCCGCAGATAGGCCAGCAGCCGCGTTTTATAGTGACCATACAGCCGCCGGGCACTGTGTTTGATCCTCCGGCACCTCTTAAGATTCCGAATGTAGACGGCCTGGCGCCTGGTGAGAAGACAAACATGTATTCGTTTGACCATGACCTTGGGATTTTTGTGAGTATAGGTACAGGTACGGTTAGTGAGGACGGGACTTTGATAGTGTCTGACCCAGGTGTTGGAGTGGTAAAGGCTGGGTGGCACTGCGGAGGTAATCCTGCACCAACAGGTAGTGCCAATAACTGCCCTGAGTGCCAGAGATGCGATAACAACAGGTGTGTGACGGATGCAGCAAAGAATAATACCTGCTGTGGAGGCGGTACTAAAATATGTCAGAACGGTTCATGTAATCCTGTATTGCTGAACAGTGCTACAGCAAAGGCAAATGGTCAGGATGAAGTTACAATAGCAAAAAATGAGACTGTTAATTTTACCGGCATTGTTTCAGGAAGTAATTGTGAATATGAGTATAACTGGGATTTCGGAGACGGCGGGACAAGTACGGCACAAAGCCCTTCTCATCTCTTTGACACGATTGGTGAATACACAGTTACTTTCAGAGTACGATGCAGAAGATGCGGTCCTCCTGAAAAGATGGATACTGTAAAAGTTCTTGTAGGTATAGATATTGCGATTACATCAACTGTTCCTGCTGATGAATTAATTTTGAATGAGAATGCTGTTATTAATTATGAGATAAAACCGCCGGGACAAAGCTTTGATACAGTTGTAATGGAGATCAGGAACAGCTCAGGGACACTGGTTGTTAAGAAGGAGGGACTGCCCGCTTCAGCAGGTACACACAGTACCTCATGGGAAAATGCCAAATGGAATCAGGCGCCTTTTGCAGGAAAATATGCAAATCCTAAGAACGGCCCTTATCAGATAAAATTGACCGGTACAAAAAACGGGGACACTGACTATGATTCAAGTTTCCTGAATACTAAGCTTATCATTGAGGCAGACATTAAGGATGAGAAGGCGGCAGGGTCAGCGGCTGCACGCTCAGCAGGATTAGGTGACTTAATAGATGCACTCAAGATAGTAATGAAGCTCGGCGGAAATGAGACTGTGGTTTCAGGGGCAGGAAGTATTACTATTACCGGTGCAACCCCTGACCAAAAGCATATAAAGGTTGATGCCCCCGCACTCAACAATCTTGACAGCGGGATATATGATGTACTCTTCAGGGATCTGAGAGACGAGGTCGGCAACTTTGCTGATGAGGATGGGAGTGCAGGCAATGGAATTCAACCGTTGAAATTCCCTCTGGAGATGAGATAGGTGATTAGGAGATTTTTGTATGAACCGTCATGAACCATGGTTCACAAAGGGCCATGAAAATCAGCGGGACAGGAATGTCCCGCCTATCCTCATAGAAATGGATAGGCGGGGTTTTCCAACCCCGCCGGAGGTGATTTTCGGATGAACAGAAATAGATTGATCCCTTTGCTATTATGTATTGGGATGCTTTTGGGGTTAACGGGAGTGTCTTTCGGACAAAGGAATACGGCGGCGGACCACGAAACTACCCCGGAGCAACAGGTCATATACACTGACATGCTGAACGCCTATAAGGAGAACCGTCATTCAGATGCACGCAGATTAGCAAAAAATCACTTATTGAAATTCAGTGATTTGCTGGATACTGCAAAGAATGACCTTGACAGAGAGTCTGCAGTACGCCTGACAATCGGGATGATTAATTCAATGCTTAATGCTGAGAATAGGATGTCCGCTGGTGCACGTCTTGGAGGTGATGCCGGTCTTCTCCGGCTTCTAAACAGGACACTGGTTAAGGCCAGAAACGCATCTGCAAATATCAATTCGGCAAGTGAACCTGTGAAGGCATATATACAGAGCGAGGTCGGTACGGGTGCTCAAAAACTGATTCAGACCGGTAAAGCAATAGTTGCACGAGAAGAGCTGAACAATATCTACAACGATTTTCAACCTGAATTAAACAAAAAAGGATTACGAAGCCTTGATGCAGTTACAAATGAAATGATGCCTGCTGCCCCTGCTGAAGAGAGATTTCTTGCCGTAAGCCAGACAGAGGCTGCCCAGATAATTACAGCAGTTAAGAACTACTTCAATGGTCTTGTAAACAATGACTCTGCACGTATGCGATCAGCAACAGGGGCAGATGCTCAGGGAGAGACGGTGTTGCGGGACAAGTACGCGCGGGATTTAAGGGAAGAAGGTATAGCGAGGGTGAGCAGTATTACTCTGCCTGCTCTTTCTAAGACTGATATGAAATTACAGAAAATGAATAATGGTGTTCATAGCCTTATAATTAAAGGGATTAAGCTTAATGTAGTAAAGGCTGATGGTACTACTGATTCAATGGTAATTGATAAACGATTGAGGTTTAGAAAAAACAGTGCCGGAAAGTGGATAATTGTTGTTCCTAACTAAGGTGAGCAATAAGGATATTAATATGAAAAAAGTTATACATATTCTCATAATTGTGTTAACAATAATCTCTTTTGGCGTGGCTGCTCATGCTGCAACCTATACTGTTACCGGAACTATAAAGACCCCGCAACTCGGGCTTAATGCCACAGCAGATAATATTCCTGTGAAATATATTAAAGTTATTGTTATGGATGAAGACACCTTGTTTGATGATACCGAGGGGAGCGGTCACACAGCGGCAGATGGTACATTCTCTATTACATTTACGGATAATGTTGAAGCCCCTGATGTATATATAAATGTAGAATATACCGGCACTGCAGTTGATGGACACTTTATAGAGGTCAGGACTGACCATACTGACGCTAATCCGATCAAGGATGAAAATATTGAAGGTATAGTTCATAACGATATTGCGGCAGGTACCTTAGACCTTGGAGTTCTGAGGGTAGTCGGCTATCGTGCCAATATAATATCCAATGTTGGAGATGCAGTCAGATTCCTAAAGGCCCAGTATCCTGCATGGGTTATGCCGGAGGATCTAAAGGCAGAGGGCAGGACTACTAATGGCGCAAGTTTTGTAAATGGAGATGGCGCTTTTATGAGTGTAGCTTTTGAAGACTATGACCATCCTGGTACAGGTAATGCTGCATTTTCTGATATGCATCATGAGACATTCCACTGGGTTGCATACCGTGCGTATGGAAACCGCTGGCCGGATTTTAATTGCAATGTAAGTCCTCATGGCTCTGATGTAGAGTCGTGTGAGGGATTCGCCATGCAGGAGGGGTCTGCACAGTATTTCGGGAGTGCCTCGGCTCCTCCGGACAATAAGACAGGTGCCCCATCTGCTACAGACTGGCGGGGAGAGGATGGTACCGGCGTATATAATTCCGGCGAGATTGTTGAGGGTGCATTAGAAAGGGTTTGGCGTTTAAATAATGATATACCTGGTAACCTTCAGGTTCTCTTAACAGACTCACCTGACAGTATAAAAGAATTCAAGGATGGCTATTCAAGCGACAAAGGTTCAACATCAGCGGCAATAAGGACATTTCTTGATAATTGTTCTGCTAATGGGATTGTCTATACACGCGGGAAGGTAGATACCTTCCTGCCTGGTGATCCGCCTGATGCGGCACCGCCGGCAGAAGGGAACTTTAAGATAATAGACCATATTGCCTTTACAAGGGGGAAGGTGAAACCAACCATTGTTCAGCTTACTGCAGGAGAATTATTATTAGGTCCTGGGTCCGGAATAGTTGATGCTGATAAAAAAGATTTTGCGTACAAGGTTGCAGTTGCTGGAGTTGCAGAGGCAAATACATCCGGTTTTAATTATGTCGGGTTTGTAGGGTTTACCAGCGATATTACATGGGATACGACAACTATATCAGATAATGACTATGACGTGCTGGCTCAGACCAGGAGTACTCATGAATGGTGGGATGATTTTAATCCTGATTTTACAGGTGATTCCAATGCATCAACAAACTCTAATGAAAAGTGGCTGAAGAGATTAAGAACATGGTATAGCCAGAACCCTCTTCTTGCTGGTGATGATGATAGGGGAAAGGTTATTGTAGATAATACACCGCCGACTGTGAGCAATTTTAAGCCGTGAGTGGAGGAAAGAGGATAGAAGACAGAAGTTAGAGGCAAGAGGCAAGAAGAAACATAAGGCCCCCTCACCCGGTGCCCCCCTCCTGCCTCCCCCCGCGAAGGAGGGGGGAGGAATTTGGTAGGAATTTAATTGCAGCTCTCCCGCCAGGGGAGAGGGAGGCTGATATTGTTCCACCTCCCCCTTGATGGGGGAGGGTTAGGGTGGGGGTGAGCTATGGAGATTTTCGGATGAACCGTCATGAGCCGGTGGCTCACAAATGGCAATGAAAACCCCACCCTCACCCTAACCCTCTCCCTGAGGGAGAGGGGGCTATGTTGATTCCCTCCCCTTCAAGGGGAGGGGTGGGGATGGGGTTGATTTTCGGATGAACCGTCATGAAACGGAGGTTTCACAAAGGAGGATGAAAACCACCCCCCCAAGCCCCCCCTTGTTAAGGGGGGGAAAGTTCCTTTGGTGCTCAATGGCCAACGGCAATCCCCCCCTTTGTGCAAGGGGGGGCATGGGGGGGTTATTTTCGGATGAACTCCCATGAACCGAGGGTTCACAAAGGGCCATGAAAATCAGCGGGACAAGAAAGTCCCGCCTATCCTCGTAGATAGGGATAGGCGGGGTTTTCTTACCCCGCCGGAAGGTTTTTCGGATGAACCGTCATGAGCCTTCGGCTCACAAAGGTTGATGAAAATGAGGCCCCCTCACCCAGACCCTCTCCCGCCAGGGGAGAGGGGACATGGTTTTATTCCCCCTCCCTTGACGGGGGGAGGGGGAGGGTGAACTATGGAGATTTTCGGATGAACTTTCATGAGCGGGGCGCTCACAAAGGGGAATGAAAATCAGCGGGACAAGAAAGTCCCGCCTATCCTCATAGATATGGATAGGCGGGGTTTTCTAACCCCGCCGGAGGAGATTTTCGGATGAATCGCAACAAATTACAATTTCATAGATATATATTATTCAGCATACTCCTGCCCATGCTTGTCCTTGCAGGCTACGCAGTTTCTCATGCAGCCTTAAATGAGAACTGCACAGTCAGTGTGCTGAACCGTACTGCACAGGTTAAGCCTGACGGGAGCTGGGTTATCCCGAATGTCCCATCCAACATGGGTAAGGTCAGGGTGAGGGCTACATGTGTTGAGAATGGGGTAACAAGGTCAGGGCAGTCAGACTGGGTGATTATACCCCCGAACGGTTCAATTACGGTTGGAGATATCCCGCTTGATGTATTTGACCCTGTCCCCTCTGCTGTTTCTATAGCATCACCTTCAACCCCTGATAAGATACTCAATCCTATCGGTACAACTGCGCAGTTGGTTGTGACTGCAACTTATCCCGATGGCTCCACAAAGAATATTACACTTGGTTCCAAAGGCACTGTTTATGGTACAACCAATGTGAACATAGCAACTGTTTCAGATAACGGGCTTGTGACTGCAACAGGTACCGGTAAGGTGATAATCTCTGCATCAAATGAGATGGTTCTTTCCTCTATGATGTTTACGGTTATTAACACAACCGGTAACAATGACGTTGACAATGATGGTATCCCTGATGACTGGGAGCTTGCGAACGGCCTTAATCCCAATGACCCGATTGATGCCATGGAAGACGCAGACCACGACGGGCTGACTAATAAGCAGGAATATGATAATGGTACTATGCTCCGAGTTGCTGATTCTGATGGAGACGGGATAAATGACGGTGAGGAGTTAAAGCCGGGTACGGATGGATATATAACAAATCCACTTCTTGCAGATAGTGATGGTGATGGTATCAGGGATGGTCTTGAGGTTCGTACCGGCAGTGACCCTAATGATTCCGGTAATTATAATCTTGCACAGGCGCTTTCAAGGCTTGAGGTAACGCCGTCTAACTTTGTACTTATCTTTAACACGATAATGAGTGAGGCATCAAGGCAGTTGACAGTGACGGGCATACTCACTGATGGAACCCGTCTTGACCTTACGTCAAATTCAAGAGGGACAAATTATAATTCCAGTGACCTTGCTGTTGCCAATTTTGGTGCAACAGACGGGCTTGTGTTTGCAGGGCAGAATGGTGTGGCACTTATAACGGTATCGAACAGCAGGTTGGACAGCAGGTTTAATGTAGTCTCCCGTGCAACGGTCAGGACTTTTTCGCCGACGGCCTTATCTTACTTAAATATTCCTGCTCCAGGTTTTGCCAATAATGTTGATGTCTCAGGGGATCATGCTTATGTAGCAGGAGGTTCAGGCGGGCTTTATGTAGCAGACATATCTAACCCTTCTTCTCCGGTGCTTAGAGGCTCTGTTGATACGCCAGGTAATGCAAATGATGTAAGGGTTGTCGGTAATCTGGTGTATGTTGCAGATGGTGCGAGCGGTCTACAGATCGTGGATGCCACAAATCCTGCAGTACCGGTTATCATAGGTTCTGCTAATACACCAGGAGATGCATGGGATGTTGTAGTAAATGGTAATTATGCATACATTGCAGATGGTTCGAGCGGTCTTCAGATTATTAATATAAGTAATCCTGCATTACCGACTATTGTCGGGTCCCTTGATACGCCGGGTACTGCCAAGGGTGTAGATGTTTCCGGTAATATTGCAGTGGTTGCGGATAGCACCAGTGGTATCCGTGTTATAGATGTATCGGATCCTGCACATCCGGTGAGTGTCGGTTCAGTGAGTAACGGCAGTGATGCAGTAGACCTTGCAATAAGCGGCAGTACTGCCTATGAAGTGCAGTATACAAACGGGCTGAGGTCAGTTGATATAAACAACCCATCTGCACCGGCTGAGATCGGCAATGAGACAGTAGGTGGTTATTTATTCGATATAGCAACGTGGGGTAATTTTGCCTTCAGTGCAGATGTATTGAGGGTAAATGCAGTACCCATACATGATATAACTACTCCGAGTACCCCTCTCTTCAGGGCAGTGCTTGATTTTTCCGGTTACAGGGATGATAATGGAACAGGCATAGCGGTTACACCTAACTATCTTTATCTGACAGCAGGACGGGATATATTGGAGAATGGTACCACCGGATGGTGGGATGGCTATACAAGGCTGTATATAGGTCAGTATGCAGAGATTGTTGACAGCGGTTCTACACCGCCGACAGTCAGCATTACATCACCTGCAAACAACGCTGAGGTTATAGAGGGTTCAACACTTCCTGTAACAGTATTAGCTACGGATGATGTTATGGTTGCATCTGTGAACATACTTGTTGATGGAAATATAGTATCAACAGACAATGCATCGCCGTTTCAGTTTAATTATCAGGTACCGGTTGGAATAACAAGTCTTGCGATAGGGGCAACAGGGATAGACCTTGCCAATAATACAGGTACAGCACCGAATGTGTTTATATCTGTTTTGCCGGACCCTCCGCCGACAGTTAGTATTTCTTCACCTGCTAATGGAGACCATATATTTGAAGGAAGTGTGTTGGCAATATCGGCAGATGCTACAGATAATACGGGTGTTACCAAAGTAGACTTTTTAGTAGACGGACTGGTAGTTGGTACTGATACAACTTCCCCGTATCAGGTTTTATATACTGTTCCTGTCGGCAGCACAGGTCTTATATTAAGTGCAAGGGGTACTGATACTTTGGGTAAGGTTGGTGCCTCCGCAGAGGTATCTGTAATAGTAGACCTGAACCCTGCCCCAACGGCAGGTATTACGAGTCCTCTTAGCGGTGATACCGTTATAGAAGGGAGTACAGTATCTATAACTGTTGATGCAACAGACAACGACACTGTTGCATCCGTAGATGTACTTGTTGATGGGATAGTGGTTGGTACAGCTATGTCATCTCCATTCCATGTAAGCTTCCGGATACCTACGGGTGTTACGAGTCTGACAATAGGTGCAACAGCAACAGATAATCTTGGTAAGACCGGTAATGCAAGTGATATAACTGTTAATGTTATCCCTGACCCTGGGACAACGGTAATTGGCCGGGTGGTTGATAATCTTGGAGTACCTATTTCCGGCGCCAATGTCAGTACACTTGGAGGATTGACAGCGGTCACTGATATTAATGGGACATTCAGCATCAGCGGCGTGCCTACTGTTCAGGGCAATATAATCGTATCTGCATCGGCAACAATTAATGGTGCTAATTTAATCGGCAGTTCTGCATCTGTTCAGTCTGTTCCAAGCGGAACTACAGATGTCGGTGACGTAGTAATTGTTGAGGCATACTTTGAGACTCAGCTTGGCTCGAATTTAATTCAGTCTGATGATACCTACCTCTATGTTGCGTTCCCTACCGGGTTTACCTTCCCATTCTATGGCCAGAATTACACAGATGTTTATGTGTCATCAAACGGCAGGTTGACATTTAACTATGGCAGTTCTACCTATAGTGAGAACCTTCAGAGTTTCTATAATCAGCCTAACATAGCATCCTTCTTCGATGACCTTGATTCAAGAGGCGGTGTGGGCGGTGATGGTTATAATACAGGCGTTTATGTGAATGATGCATTACCGGGCAAAATGGTGTTTACATGGTGGAAGAATCCACACTACTATTACTCTAACTACTTTAACAGCCCGAATACCATTCAGGTTATCCTATATCAGGACGGCAGGATAACGATAGGATATAAGGAGATAATGTCTTCCTTTGGGACTATGGTCGGTATCTCCCCTGGAAATGATGTTAATTCAATAAGTACTGACTTTACGCTTGATTATCCATTTAATGCACAGGGGGCAGTATATGAGTTATTTGGAACTATGGACCTTGCGGACAAGTTTATTATGTTCACTCCTAATGCTCTGATTGGCGGATATGATGTGAATGTAGTCGGGGCAACAAGAACAACAGTTACAGGGCTTGTTGTGGATGATATTGGAAATCCGGTTTCCGGTGCAAATGTAACTATCGGCATCAAGACGACAACTACAGGTACTGATGGAAGATTTTCAATGAACTTAGAACCTGCCGGAGATATTACTGTAAATGTATTTGCTTTTATAGGAGGTCTGTATTACTCCGGTTCTTCTGCGGCTATTACTCCTGTTAATAATGGTACAACTGATGCCGGCACAATTGTTATTTCTCCTCCTGTCCTGAATCAGGTAATCAATGAAACTTTTGGTACAGGATTTAATTCAGGGCAATGGTTCTTTGGTGGAAGTGCTGCTCAAGACAGCACTAATGAAAACCTTTTAATCGCACCTGTAACAGGCGGGTACGGCAGGGCATTTTATCTCACACCATTTATGGCTGATTCTTTCCACGCTGAATTTGATTACAACATATATGGAGGTGATGGTGCTGACGGTTTGACCTTCGCATGGGTTAATGATTACAACTATCAGGAGACAGGCGGCGGTTCTCTTAATTTTGACGGGGCAAACGGCTTTGCAGTTGAGTTTGATACATGGCCTGGGAATAGTGGAGATACAGGTTCACGGCATATAGGGGTATTGCAAAATTATACATCAAACCATCTGGCTACTTTCGATACTGAGACACGCGGTACCCATCATGTAAGTATAAATTTTTCGCATGGCCATATACAGGTGTTGTTTGATGGGGCAGAGGTGATTAATCATATAATATCCAACTATATACCGTTTAATGCATATTTTGGTTTTACTGCGGCAACAGGCGGCAGTACTGACAATCATGTTATTGATAACTTCATCCTGAATACCGGCGGCATGGTGAACTGACCTGCCACCCGAAAATCCTACCGGCGGGGTTAGAAAACCCCGCCTATCCAGTTTTATATTAATGATAGGCGGGACATTCTTATCCCGCTCATGGAGCTTACATTTGCAAAAGGCATCCCAATTGCATTAAAATAATACTCACCCATGAAAGATAAAATTCCTATTGATGTGAGGATATATCCTCTCTTCTTTGTCCTTTTTGTCTTTGAAACTGTAAGCGGTATATATCTATACTTGAATGATTCTTTAACCCTTTACAAACAGTTCACGATCCTTGCACATATCATCCTTGGTTTGATAGTCGTTATCCCTTCGCTTGCCCATCAGACACTTCATATAATCCGCTCCGTCAGCTCTCCTAAGAATTTTATGAAGAATCTCGGATACTTTGGATTTGTGTCAGTCATTGTCTCATTAGTAACAGGTGTGATATGGGGCTATCAGGGCACAAGGGCTGATAATTACATTATTACTAAAGTCCATCTAATATCAAGTTTTGTTGCCTTTGGTATTGTCCTTATACACATCGGGATTTTTATAGCAGTACGCAGAAAGTGGCGGATGCTCAATATACTTATGCCGAAAAGCAATCTCGCATTTGGAATAGTAATGGTTGCTGTAATAATGGCACTTTCCTTTTCCTACAAACCGGTTGTATATAACAACAGTACGCCAAAGGGATATAAATTGAAATGGAACGACAACCCCTTTTATCCGAGTGAGAGCATGACATCAACAGGCGGTTTTATTGATGCAAGGATAATGGGAAATTCAAAGTCATGCGGGGTTGCAGGATGTCATACAGATATTTACAAACAGTGGTATTCCTCTGCACACAGATGGGCATCTACTGATGTGTTTTACAGGGCAACGGAGAAGTTTATGGTTCAAACCGAGGGTATGATTGCAACTCGGTATTGCGGCGGATGTCATGACCCTATTGCACTGTTTGCAGGTGACCAGAATCCGGATAAGGGGCTTGATACACCATACAGTGAGGAGGGTATTTCATGCGTTGCCTGTCACTCGATTACACAGATCAGGCATCTCAGGGGTTCAGGTAGTTTTTTATTTACCCCTCCGGAACGTTATATATTTGAGGGTAAGGAAGGATATGTCCCGGAGCTTCTGACGAATCTTGTTATAAGCAGTGACCCAACCGTTCACAAGGAAACATATTCAAAAGATTTTTATAAGAAACCGGAGTTTTGTGCGCCGTGTCATAAGCAGTTTATAAATAAAGACACAAATCACTGGGGCTGGTTAAGGTTACAGGACCAGTATGGGAGCTGGCTTGGGAGCAGGTTCTCAGGCAGGAACTCAAAAGGTTTTTACAGTGAGAAGAATTTGAAGACCTGTAATGATTGTCACATGCCGCTTGTGAAATCTGATGACCCATCTGCAGGACCGGATGGCATGGTGAGGTCGCACAGATATATTGCTGCAAATACCGCTATTCCATTTTTAACCGGTGACAAGGAACAGCTTGACCTGACTGAAGAGTGGATGAAACGGAGGGAGGTCTTTCTTGATATTTATGAACCGAGAATTAAGGACGGCCCAAGGGAGACAAAATTTATATCACAGGATATTTATCACTCTGCTGAGATAGCGCCCTGGGTATATATGGGTGACAAGTTTGAACTCCAGATAGGGGTTACAAATTTTGGAGTCGGCCATTTCTTCCCTGACGGTCCTATAGATATTCATGAGGTCTGGATTGAGGTAAAGATGGTGGACAGCGAGGGAACGGTTGTATTCCAGAGCGGTACTATTGACGAGAACGGTGATGTAGATGAACAGGCACACTTCTACAGGGCACTTGAGGTTGACAGGTTCGGGAAGATTGTGAACAAACATAACTTGTGGGACATGATAGGCCATGTCTATGTAAAAGTAATACCGCCGGGGGAGACTGATATAGCAACTTATGACATAGAAGTGCCTTACTGGGTAAAAGGAAACCTGACGGTTATGGCAAGGCTCAGATACAGGAAGTTCAATCAGTGGTATACAAACTGGGCGCTGGAAAGAACCGATGTCAGACTTCCCATAATTGATATGGCCAGAGACAGCATTACAATACCGGTTAAGAATAAGAGGAAACAGGAGAAGATAGTGGATAGTGAATAGTGGTTAGTGAATAGTAAGAAGCAAGAAGTAAGAAGCAAGAAGCAAGAAGTAAGAAGCAAGAAGTAAGAAGTAAGAAGCAAGAAAAAATAAGAAACCCCACCCTCACCCTCTCCCTCTCCCTGAGGGAGAGGAGGCTATGTTGATTCCCTCCCCTTCAAGGGGAGGGGCAGGGTGGGGGTGGGGCTGAGTTGATTCCCTCCCCTTCAAGGGGGAGGGGTAGGGTGGGGATGGGGTTATTTCCGAATGAAGTCTTTACGCACAATAATAGTCTTCTCAATCTTAATCTTAATCTCTCTAAGTGTGCTCACAGGCTTTCTCTATTTCAGAACGCTAAGATTAAAGGGTACAGATATACCGCTTATACTGCCGGGGATAGTAGGTAATGTTATCCCTGTGGTATTAAAAACATCTTATAATCCAGGACATGTCATTTTTACAGATTATACTGAACAGTCGGGCATAGACTTCCTGCATCATCAGGCAGAGGAGGTGATTGATTCTTTGCCGCAGGTGATAGGTTCCGGCGTATGTCTTCTTGACTACAATAATGATGGTAATTTGGACGTCTATCTTGTTAACGGTTCGGGATACACATACTACTATGGTGATAAACCGTGGTGGTACAAACCTCCAACGAATGTGCTATATCACAATAATGGGAATGGCCGGTTTACAGATATTACAAAAAGGGCAGGCGTCGGTTTTACCGGATGGGGAATGGGGTGTGCTGTTGCTGACTATAATAATGACGGTTTTCAGGATATTTATGTAACGTACTACGGAAAGAATGTCCTTTATGAAAATAACGGGAACGGGACATTTACAAATGTTACTGATAAAGCAGGTGTAGGTGGTAAAAAAGATAAATGGAGCACATCTGCCGCATGGGCGGATTATGATAATGACGGCTATCTTGACCTTTATGTAGTAAATTATCTCAAGTTTGATAAGTACATGAATCCGGGTGAGTTTAACTCAGCCTATCAGATGCCGACCAATCTGCTCATGAATTCCAAGATATACACCGGGTCTGCAAATATCCTTTTCCATAACAATAAAGACGGGACATTTACTGATGTAACAAAGAAGACAGGTGTTGAGGATTCGGCAGGGAAAGGTATGGGGGTTATATTCAGTGACTTTGATAGTGACGGGTATCAGGATATCTATGTTGTAAATGACGGTTCACGGAACGTCCTCTTCCACAATAATGGAAACGGTACATTCACCGACATCGGCGGGGAGGCCGGTGTGGATACACCTCTGAGCGGCATGGGGGTTGCTGTCGGTGACTATGATAATGACGGAGATTTTGACATATTTGCTACGTATCCGGCGAGTGAGACGAATATTCTTTATAGGAATATGAGGATTTCTTCATCACCCCCCCCTCCTGCCTCCCCCCGCAAAGGGGGGGAGGAATTTGGAAGGAACTTAATTGTAGCCCTCCCGCAAGGGGAGGGGAGATTAGAAGAGAAGTCGAGAGGAGGAGGGCAGGCGGAGTCTCAAAATTCCCTCCCCTTCAAGGGGAGGGTTAGGGTGGGGATGGGGTTATTTTCGGATGAAACCCACATGAATGACTCGCTCACAAAGGGGCATGAAAATCAGCGGGACAAGAATGTCCCGCCTATCCTCGTAGATAGGGATAGGCGGGGTTTTCCAACCCCGCCGGAGAGATTTTCGAGCGGAAAAAATAATACATCCCTCCTTTTCAACGACGCCACTGTAACCTCCGGTCTTGGTGAAGATGTCAGTATCGGATTCTTCGGATGGGGTACTGATATGTTTGATTATGACAACGATGGGTATCTTGATATTTTCGTTGCAAATGGAAATCCGAATCCTGATTTTGATAATCCCAGGACTACGGTCGGGCAAAGGAATCAGCTATTTCATAATAACGGGAACAGTATGTTTACAGATGTGTCCATTTCTGCAGGTGAGGGATTAAAGATTGCAAGGTCAAGCCGCGGCGCGGCATTTGGGGATATAGATAATGACGGAGATATAGATGCTGTCATTAATAACAACAATAATTATGCACAAGTCCTCAGGAATGACGGCGGGAATTCCAAGAATTACCTCACAATCCGCTTAAAGGGTACAAAGAGTAACAGGGATGGGGTCGGCACAAAGGCGGTTGTTTTAGCAGGTAATCTGACATTAATTCAGGAGGTCAGGGCAGGGTCGAGTTATCTTTCACAGAATGATACACGCCTTCACTTTGGTCTGGATAAGGAACAAAAGGCAGATAAGATTTATATACAATGGCCGTCAGGTATGACGCAGAATATTAAAGATGTACAGGCAAATCAGTTTATTGAGATTACTGAAGGTAGTGATAATTACAGGATTGAAAAAAAGAGAAAGACAATGGCAACATTTATTCCCTCCCCCTTGGGGGGGGAGGGTCAGGGTGGGGGTGAGCAAAGGACATATTCTGATGATAAAACTATTCTGCTTGCACTAACTAACTCTAAGCCATCTGAAAAGATATGGGCTATGAGGGCATTGAGTACTGTAGTTAATGAAAACACCATAGATAAGGCGGTTGAGCCTGTAATGATGTCTCTCAGCAATCCTGACAAATATGTCCGTAAAGAGGCCGCTGACCTGCTATGTAAATTTCTTAAAGATGAACAGACTATATTCAGGTCTTCAATGTATAGGAAGAGGCTCGCAGTTGTCCCGCTCCTGAAAGCCCTTGGTGACCCTGAGGCAGATGTAAGGGCGAGTGCGGTCAAGGCACTGGGGTATTCAGAGAGCTACAGGGCAATAATACCGGTAACACAAGTCTTAAAGGATGTTGACATAGATGTCAGGCGTGAGGCGTCACTATCACTTGGATGGCTGAAGGATAAAAGGGGCACGGAGCCATTGCTTGAGATACTCAGGGATAATAATGAAGATTCCTCTGTGCGTTCCGGTGCACTGCTTTCGCTTATCCGTCTTGAGAGTGCAGTAACAACCGGACCTCTGTTAGAACTCCTTCAGGGGAAAGATGAGAAAGGAAGATTAGGTGCACTGGAGGTACTTAAGTCAGCCCTAAGAGAAGATGATACAGTCTTATTAAACAGGAAACCCCTTATTCAACCTTTAACTGACTTGATAAAAGATTCCAATACCAACATCAGGGTTAGGGGTTCAGCAATACAGACAATCTCACTTATTAAAGAGACGTCAGTTGTGCCTCTTCTTATCAATACACTTTCAGACAGGTCAAAAGAGTTAAAGATACATACGATAAAAGGGCTTGGTGAATTAAAGGACAAGAGGGCGACAAATCCATTGTTAGCGTTATTAAAGGATAAGGATGAGGATGTAATGCAATCAACCATAATATCCCTTGCCGATATTCTGGATAAAGCTGCCATTCCTCAAATCTATGAGATTGTAAAAGACAAAGGCAATAAAAAGAATATTAGGCTTACTGCTGTTTCTGCTTTAAAGGAGATTGATCAATATTACTGGAATAAAAATGCCTCTGCCTTTCTGGAGGATGAAATTCCTGATATAAGATTAGAGGCTGTCAGGGGTATTGCCGAACTGCATAACCTGCAATCCATTGACCTTCTTATCCGGTGCCTGCAGAATGACAACGACAGGGATGTTAGGAAAGAGGTCATAACAGCACTCGGTTCATACAAAGACAAGAAGGCTTTAGATTCATTAATAGGTATTATCAAAAGTAGTTCCGAGGAAAAAGAAATCCGCTCAGAGGCTATTATTTCCCTGACTAAAATCGGTGATGAAAGGGCTGTAATACACCTTCAGGGGATAGCACAGAATAAAAGAGATGAACTCAGGGCAGAGGCTGCGGATGCGATTGAGAGATTAGGAAGGTAGATAGGCTGAAGACTGAAGGTAGAGGCAAGCCCCCCTCACCCGGACCCTCTCCCTCAAGGGGAGAGGGATGCTCAGCTTTATTCCCCCTCCCTTGACGGGAGGGGGTTAGGGGGAGGGTGAGCTATGGTTATTGTTGATGACCCTCTGCTTCAATTGATTTTACTTATCTAATAATGTAAGATTTTTCTACTATGGACATATTAAATAAAATACAACGCGACCTGTCTGAAGGGATCACTGTTCTGAGGAAGGAAGGTACCTCAGTATTTCTCAAGACAATGGCAGAGGTGGATGTACTGAAGTCTAAGTTCGACCTCTACAGGATTCACGGGAACTTATCTGACCTGTATAAAGAACTCGGACAGAGGTTTATCGGGGCGATAGAAAGAAAAGATAATAATTTTCTCCAGAGTGAAGAGGTAAAAGAACTTCTTGAGAATATTGAGGCGATGCGTACAGAAGAGGATAGGCAGAAGAAAGAGGTGGAGGGGCTGAAGAGTTTGCAGAAGTAAGAAGGCTGAAGGTGTTTAGGCTGAAGACTGAAGGTAGAAGTAAGAAGTTAGACGTATTATGTAAGACGTGAGGCGTGAGAAAATAGACCACCTTTATAAAGTTATGCTATGCTTTATTCCCTCCCCTTCAAGGGGAGGGTTAGGGTGGGGATGGGGTTATTTTTGATATGCAAAAGATATTCAACATATTAATTGTTACGCTGATAGTTGTTTTAACAGCCTGTGCCCCTAAGCTTGTTCCGGTGGTGTCTCAATCCGGCACGGTTGAACCTGAATCAAATATTATTACTAAGACGAAAGCCGGAATTGATGTATCTGTTCAGGCAGGTGAGTGGCGGTATCAGCCGTTTTCAGTAAATGATTATTTTACACCATTTTTATTTCTTATCAGGAATAATACCGGAGAGAAGGTCTCGATAAAATACAGTAACTTTGTATTATTTGATGAACATGGAAATCAGTATGAGGCTGTACCGCCTGATGGAATTGAGTATATGCTGGTTACAAGGGAAAATTCCAGTGATACCTTTCCAAATCCACCTATAGTTTACAGGTTTGAAGAGGCAAAGCCACCGTATACCTTCGGTTACGATGTACCTGCTTATCCCTATCTCAGGCGGCCCATGAGCAATATAACACTGCTCGCACTCCCTGAAACCTCCATATATCCTAATTCCCAGATACGAGGATTCGTCTACTTCCGTAAGGCCGTCATCTATGGTAACAGGTTAAAACTTTGGGTAGAGTTCAATGGATTTGCAGATGGGTTTGAGTTTGAGAAAAAGAAGTAAGAAGCAAGAAGTAAGAGGTAAGAAGGCTGAAGACTGAAGGTAGAATTACAACAGATATACCCCCTACCTTGACTGGAGGGTGTAGGGGGAATCTCATAATTCCCTCCCCCTTGAGGGGGGAGGGTCAGGGTGGGGGTGAGCTATGGATATTTTTGGAGGAAACATTTGCTCTTCGCAGGCATAGACATCGGCACAAATACACTAAGACTACTTATTGCTGAGTTTTCTCCTGACGGGAAATATCGGAAGGTTAAATCCGAACGGCATATAACAAGGCTCGGAGAAGGTATTTCCAGTACAGGCAGGTTAAAGGAAACTGCAATGGAGCGGACATCATCTGTGCTAAAAAGGTTTGCAAAGATATGCAGTGAGTATCCTTTGGATGGTATTTATGCTGTTGCAACAAGTGCTGTGAGGGAGGCTTCTAATGGCCCTGATTTTATTAAAAAGATAAAGTCGGAGGCAGGGCTTGATGTAGATGTAATATCAGGGGATGAAGAGGCAAGACTTACCATGCTCGGCATTGCGTCAGGTCTTGATCTCAAGGGGAGTGATTTCCTGTTAATGGATATCGGCGGCGGTAGTACAGAGTTTATATTTGCATCTGAAGGTGATATTATCTCCAAGGTTAGTACAGATATAGGTGTTGTAAGATTTACAGAGCAATACCTGAAATCCGACCCGCCTCAGGATGAAGAGATAGAAAAATTAGAGACAGCTATTTCAGAACGTCTGAATCCCTTAAAAGGTGATACCCCCCCCCCTTACCAAGTGTGGGCATTGGGGAGTGATTTTGGGATGAAAACCACCCCCCCAAGCCCCCCCTTGGTAAGGGGGGGAAAGTCAATGGCCAATGACAATCCCCCCCTTTGTTCAAGGGGGGGCATGGGGGGGTATTTTCGAATGAATAACAATGTGTGCCTGGTCGGCACAGCCGGCACAGTTACAACGCTTGCGGCTATTGATCAGAAGATGACAGTATATGACCCGCGGAAGATAAATGGCTATAAGATAACAAGGGAAGGTATTGGAAATATACGCAGTCTGTTACTCGCTATGACAATGAAGAAACGTATGGAGATACCCGGAATTGAAGATGGCATGGAAGACCTGATTGCAGCAGGTGTTGTGTTAGTTGACAAGGTCATGGAGAGATTTGGATTCAATGAGATATTAGTAAGTGACAGCGGATTAAGGGAGGGGCTTGTTTTAGATATTTATCAAAAGACAGTGAATAGTGGACAGTGAATAGTGAGTAGTTTAGGGGGCCGTTATGTTTTCCTCCTTTAGAAGTTCCATTCTATTAGTTTGTTTTATTGGTCTTTTCGTGCTTACACCTGCGTCTTTTGGTGCATGGACAGACAACCCCGGCGGTGATGAAACAGATGAGACCTTTGTACTTGGGGATGCACTTTATCCGGCCAAATTAGAAGAGATAACGTCTAATCTGACCATTGATTCAACTACAGCCATATTAGACTCCGGATTCAGCAGGGAGGCTGCATTATTCATTGGGCTGTATGCGCCTGTCAGGATAATCTCTGAGAAGGATTTTATTTCTGGTGCCTCTGGAATTACCCTGCTGATAATACCATCCGGCGGGCTTTCCTCATTAAAAGAACCGGAGAAATTAGGACCGGCCCTCCATAAATTTGTTGAAAACGGAGGGAGTTTATTTATCTTTTCACAGAGAAAGGGAAAGGACTATTCCATACTGCCTGTGCCGGAAGGAGAACATTTACAGGGATATGGTTGGATTGAAGACCAGAGTAGTATTGAAAATTCTGCACTCCTGTTGCAGTTTAATTCTATTGCCTCAGGGGTATCCTCAGCAAGACCACATATTAATATAGATGGTTTCTTTACAGCGTATCCACGGGGTACTAAGGTAATTATTAATAAACGGATGAATGGTCAGCCTGTATTCTTAAACTATAAATTAGGTAGAGGGAGTGTTTTTGCAAGCACCCTTTTTACTGATTGGGCATTTTTGCATCTGAGGACAACGTGGGATGAAATATCTATATTTAACGGGGTGCTGAAGACCGCGGGGATTACTGTAAAATTACCGGTAGTCAAAATGCCCGATCAACAAAAGAAAGTTATATTTACTCCAGCTCTATTGCCGTCACTGGGTTTTTCAGTCCAATCGGACAATGAGATGTATAATCTTGGAGAAAAGGCAACATTTACTGTGAAGATATGGAATAATGAGGATAAGAGACGGACGATTAAAGTGTACTATGATGAGAAGGGTCAGAAGGTACAGATAAATTCACACAGCACTTCTCAACTAACCTATACAATGCCGGTATTCTCAACAAGAAGGTTGTGGGTCTATTTTTATGATGAGAATGAAATCTTCTTGCAGACAGTTAAAAGAGGATATATAGTAGTGTATCCTGAAAGTGCGGAGAACAAACAGTAAGCTGTAATCAGTGAGCAGTAAGCAGAAGTTAGAAGTTAGAAGCAAGAAGTTAGAAGCAAGAAACCAGAGGCAAGAGAAAAGAATCGGGAAAAGACAAGAAAGGGGATCAAGGGATGAATAGAAAGGTGTTTTCATTATTTGCACTGATGATGTGCATTTCTTTATTTGCAGCATTAACTGTCTTTGCTGCTGATAAGGTGGAGAAAAAGACAGAGAAAGAGGGAGGGAAAAAGGTGAGTGGTAATCCGGTTGCTGTAATTGAGATGGAGAAGGGAAACATAACGTTTGAGATGTATCCTGACGTTGCACCAAAGACGGTTGAGAGGATTTCACATCTTATAGAAAGCGGGTTTTATAATGGGCTTAAGTTCCATAGATTTGAACCCGGTTTTGTAATACAAGGCGGCGATCCAAAGGGAAATGGAACAGGCGGCAGCGGGGTAAAGCTACCGGCAGAATTTAATAAGAAACAACATGTTGCCGGAACTGTTGCCATGGCAAGGGCAAGTGACCCGAATAGCGCCGACAGCCAGTTCTATATATGCCTTGCACCGGCCCCATTTCTTGATGGGCAGTACACGGTATTTGGGCAGGTTACAGAAGGGATGGATGTTGTGCAGACGGTCAGGGCAGGTGATGTGATGAAGAAGGTTACGTTGAAGAAGTAAGAAGGCAGAAGTTAGAGGCAAGAAGCAAGAAGCAAGAAATTAGAAACAAGAGGTAAGCGATAATCATTCCCTCCCCTTCAAGGGGAGGGTTAGGGTGGGGATGGGGTTCTTGTCGGACAGCCATTCTCTCACGCTGTTACAAAACCCATCTCTATAATTATCTCAAAGGCTGACTCAATATTGATCTTTCGGCATATTAGCAGGTCAGTGTCCCATTTATTATTAAATCTTGCCGAAACATCTTCATTGAAAAATTTGTTAAGTATTTCAAGCTGGAGTCTTCCTGCGTCTATGATAGGCTTAAGCCTGCACAGCATTGTCCGTACCTGACCGATGGTAAACGCATCAATCTCATCTTTGATAAAAGAGTCATACAGGGCCAGTATCTTTTGTTTTAATTCTGATAGCTTTGTGATTGTAGCCATAATCATTCTCCTCAAGAGTGACTATGTTGGTTGTTTGAAGTGAATAAACTTGTTGTTGTTTCTGCTATAAATTATCGGATGGATTTTTGATTTCTTGACAGATTACCAAATGTTGTATTTGAATAACCATTCCTTATATGTTATAAGATTACTCAAATGCTTACAGCAGAAATTTTAGAGAAAATTAATCTGAATTATAATGAATTGCAGGGGTTAAGCGGAGCTATAAAGGAACTTACCAGCAGGTATCCCTTTATTGATGAGGTAATACTATATGGTTCAAAGGCAAGAGGGGACTCAGTAGAAGAATCTGATATAGACATCTTAATTGTTACAGGACATCAGGTTCCGAGGGAAACAAAGTACCTTGTTAGTGATATTATATATAACTATCAATTGAAGCATGATATTATAATTTCAGCGATAGTTATTGCGAAGGATGATTACCTGAATAAGATAAGTTCCTTCCTAATTAATGTTAGAAAAGAGGGAATTGTTATATGGTCGAGAGGATAAATCCTGAAGATGCTAGACTCCTAGCCCGTGATGAATTTCAAAGGGCTTGGGAAGAGATAAAATCGGCAAAGGTATTAAAGGATAATGGGCTCTATTTTAAAAGTGTAGTCTCATCATATTATGCTGTTTTTCATGGGGCAAAGGCAGCACTTCTGAATAAAGGGATAAGCCCGAAAAGCCATGAAGGGATTGAGAGGATGTTCAGCCTTTATTATGTAAAGGTAAATCTGATAGAAACTGATATAGGTAGAATAATAGGCAGGCTCATGAAATTAAGGGAAGAAGCGGATTACTATCCTGAGGCATCATTTGACCTTAAAGATTCCACAGAAGCTATAGAAATGGCTGAGAGGTTTTTAGAGAATATTAAGAAGGTTGTGAAGTTTGAAAATGCATAGTGATCGCAATTCCCGTAAAACGAGAATTGCTTTGCGAAAGATTGATTACAATAATCTAATTGGTATTGAAGTATTCAAAGCATCCATGATGTTTAAAGATGTTCTCAAAATGAGGACTTCCGAAGAACAACAAAAACTTGATGAAATAATTAGTGTGCTTTCAGAAAATAGATTGAAAGAAGTAATTGATTTTGCCAGTTATTTAAGAACCAAGGAGGAAACGGAAGAACGGCTTGGAATGCAGATAAGTTCAAAGGGTTACATAGATTGGTCAAGCTCAGAGAACAACATTTACGATGAGGTTTTTAGAGATGAAATTAAGAAGAGGTAATATTGTTCTTTGCAAAGTTCCAATGCCTTCCTCAGAATTAAAGGAGTTTAAACTGAGGCATGGCTTGAATGTCTCTAAAGAATTGAATAATAAAAGGCTTGATGATGTAATGACTGCTTGAAAGACGCTTTTGAATTAGAGTGATAATTTAATTGGCAAGACATCGGAGTCAGCAATTCTCGGTGAACATGCAAGGTTAGTGTGTGGTTTATGTGGAATCATATAAGTTTTTTTGATAGGTTTCCGGCAAACTCAAGCTCTTCTTCCCTTGTCTTAACTATCCCGTCTAATCTGGCCAGTAATGTCTGATTCATGATGTTCGTAAATATTGGCCCTGGTTTCAGTCCGAGTTGTTTTAAATCACCTCCGGTTATGGAGAGCCTAATATCCTGCAGATGGCTGAGATACATGGATATACCTTTTACTGCGGTCTCTTCTTCTGCCCGTGCCATAAGGTACAGAAGCATCTCCTGAGAGAATCCTTTGAGTTTAATATAGAGACTGCTTGGTTTAATTACATCAATGTCGTTAATCTCCTGAAACAATTTACCAGACGATTGCTTTGTAATCGTAATCTTTTCAAGGAGGGTCTCTTTTATATTCAGCCTCTCACACATATTGGCGGTTGCTTCCGGAGACAATTGATCTATAAGGCTGTAAAAGTATACGAGCCATGGCTCATATCTTTTTCCAAGAAATAATAATTTATACCATGCAAGGGCATCCTTTATCTTCTGGAACAACAGTGCTATCCCGCTGTTCCATTGTAAAGACGGGTGTATGAACCTGAAAAGGTCAAACTCTGCAAGCCGGCTGATCGGTTTTGCAGGGTCTTCCTCACACAGCAGAAGGAATAGTTCTGTGAAAAGTCTCTTTCCTGAAAGCCTGTGAAAGAGGTCTATTTTTGTTGCACTGTGTATCAGGTTTTGTGTATGCCGTGCAATCCTGAAACCGAATCTCTGCTCAAATCTTATTGCCCTGTATATGCGCGTCGGGTCTTCAATAAAACTCAGATTATGCAGTACACGTATGTTCTTTTCCTTTAAGTCCCTTTGGCCGCCGAAGAAATCTATAAGAAACCCGAAGTCTTTTTTATTGAGTGTGATAGCAAGGGTGTTTATTGTGAAATCCCTCCTGTACAAATCTTTTTTTATAGATGAAAGCTCCACAGTCGGGAGAGCAGTAGGGAATTCATAATACTCAGTTCTGGCAGTAGCAATATCAATCTTAAACCCATCCGGAAATATTATTACAGCCGTACCGAATCTATGGTGGCTCTTTACACGGCCTTCCACTATTGCTGAGAATTTTTCTGCGAACGCAATCCCGTCACCTTCTACTACTATGTCAATATCGAAGTTGTCTGCACCAAGCAATATATCACGTACAAAGCCGCCGACCGCATAAGCCGCTACGCCCATATTATCTGCTGTTGCCCCGATATCCTCCAGTATTTTTTCAATATGTACGGGGAGCCTTTCTTTGAGTACATTTTGTACATTTCGTTCACGGGGCCTTTTCAGAAATTTCTCAGATACCTCCCATGTCCTTCTTATATCATCATGGAGTGTCCTTAGAATATCAGTCCGTGTGATTGCACCAATAATAGTTTCTCCTTCAACAACAGGGATAAATCGCTGGTTATGTTCAATCAGTATTGATTCTACTTCACGGAAAGCTGTATCTGTTGTGACTTTATAAAACTCCGTTGACATGAAATCAGTAACAGGCATATCCCCGAATTTGTGGAATATGGCCTTCTGAGTAATCTCCCTTGTGATGAGGCCGGTTATCCTGTCTTTATCAACAACAGGCAGGACACTGACACCATATCGGGTCATAAGGTCACCGGCATCTTTTATTACAGCACTGCTGTTTATGGTCTTTATTGGTGTTGTCATAATATCCTTTGCCGTCTTTACCGGTTTGATACTTTTGCTGAGGATTTGCAGAATCTTCTCTTCAACCTGTATGCTTGTGAGGTCTTTTATGCTTGCTGATGCCGCAGTCCTGTGGCCGCCTCCCCCAAACTCTCTTGCAACTTCTCCGACATCTATCTCAGGCATCCTGCATCGTGCGACAAGCTGTATCTTGTCATCCATCCTGACAATAACAAAAAGTACATCCAAATCCTCCATATCCCGAACCTTATGGGTTATGGTAGATAGTTCAGATATATATTTATCAGATGAGCCTTTTGCAATAACGACCTTTGTGGAGTCAATATAGTAAGTCTTTGCATTATGTATCAGTTCGTTAAGGAGTGTGATTTGTCCGGCATCCAGTTCATGTATCAGGTAGCGGGACACAGCCCTTAAATCAATCCCAAGTGACATAAGATATGCTGCGGCCATCAGGTCCCTCGGTGTTGTAGACTGGAATGTCATAGAACCTGTCTCTTCATAGATACCAATAGCAAATAACGCCCCCTCCGGTGGGGATATGGGAATATTCCTCTCTTTTAAAATCTCAACCAATAGTGTTGTGGCCGCCCCAATGTCTTCAATAACCTCTACCTCGCCGCGAAGGTCACCATGCGCAGCAGGATGGTGGTCATAGATATGGATGCTAAGGTCTTTATTGCTTAATAATTCGGATAATCTTCCAATACGGTCAGCATGTTTGCAGTCCACTATTATAAGGCGTGTTACCTCATCAAAAGGGATGTCCTTCAACTTATTAAACTCTATCTTATTTTGGATAATGAAATTCCTGACATTCTTTTCCTGTGTCCCCGGAAATATCATCCTTGCATCAGGATAAAGCTTCTTAGCCGCAATCATTGATGCAAGGGCATCAAAATCAGCATTGGCATGTGTGGTAATTATCTCCATTTCAACATTATAAAATAATAAATATTTATGTAGTAAGATACCAATATTGCATAAGGAAGACAAGGGGATGATCCCCAGGGGATGATCCTCAGATTTCTTATGAAAGGTCTGTTTACAGTGCGGTTGTTGAAAGATTTAAAGATAATGATTAAACTCTTACTTTCACGACGATTTTAGATACAGGTTTTGAGGTTGTTACTGCAATGCCTGGTTTATGGGCATCATGAGGCATGAGTATTACAAAGGTTCCTTCCCTGACTTCAAGAAAGACTCCATCTCCATAGAGTACAAGCAGGTCTTTGGCATCATCATACTCGCCGGATTTCAGATGGTCTATGTTTGAATAACCGATAAGTTCAGTTCCTTTAATTACATATTGTATATCTATATACTGCCGGTGCGCCTCCCAGAAACCGTTTTCCCTTGGCTTTGTATCGTAGGTCTGCATCAGGGCAAATATATCTGAGCCGTCAATCTCATATCTGCCGGGCTTAATATTTGACAGGTCTGTATCACGCAGAAAATTGAGTGCAGTTTCAATTTTCCTGTTCATCTTTGAATATAGTGATGCATTTTTTAACAGGTCAATAATCATTAAATGTAGTTCTCATAAAACCGATTGATGCAGTTATAGAAAAAATGTATTATAGCATAATTATGAAAAAAGATGATAAAACGGTTGTTGAGATTTATGCAGATGGTGCTTGCAGCGGGAACCCGGGCCTTGGGGGTTACGGCGCTATACTCAGGTCCGGTGAAAGGGAGAAAGAGTTGTCAGGAAATGAAGCTATGACAACAAATAACAGGATGGAACTGCTCGGTGTTATCTCAGCCCTTGAGGCGTTGAAGAGGCATTGCAGTGTCAGGGTCATGACAGATTCTACTTATGTGGTTAAAGGGATGACAGAGTGGATAGACGGCTGGATAAGAAATAACTGGCGTAATTCACAAAAGAAGGAAGTGCTTAACAGAGACCTATGGGAGAGGCTGCTGCTGGCCTCAAAGCCTCATAAGATTGAATGGGTATGGATTAAAGGGCATAACGGACATCCTGAGAACGAGAGATGCGACCGGCTTGCGAGGGAGGAGATAATAAGGTGCAAAAAAGAGGCCGGCAGATGAACCCTCATGAGCCGTGAGTTCACAAAGGGCCATGAAAATCAGCGGGACAAGAAAGTCCCGCCTATCCTCGTAGAAATCGATAGGCGGGGTTTTCTTACCCCGCCGGAGGAGATTTTCGGATGAACCGTCATGCCCCTTCGGGGCACAAAGGGGAATGAAAATTAACCCCCTTAATCCCCCTTTAAATAAAGGGGGAGATATGACAACCAGAAATCCCCCCCTTGTTAAGGGGGGGAAAGGTTCTCAATGGCCAACGGCAATCCCCCCCTTTTTTCAAGGGGGGGCATGGGGGGGTGATTTTCGGATGAACT
>JACRGV010000025.1 GCA_016212215.1 Nitrospirota bacterium | reverse complement strand
GTTTCACAAAGGAGGATGAAAACCACCCCCCCAAGCCCCCCCTTGTTAAGGGGGGGAAAGTTCCTTTGGTGCTCAATGGCCAACGGCAATCCCCCCCTTTGTTCAAGGGGGGGCATGGGGGGGTCATTTTCGGATGAACCCACATGAACCAAGGTTCACAAAGGGACATGAAAATCAGCGGGACAAGAAAGTCCCGCCTATCCTCGTAGAGATGGATAGGCGGGGTTTTCTTACCCCGCCGGAAGGGATTTTAGGATGAAATGTAATAATGATAGGAGTATTCATGAGTGACTTTCTTACACCACGACAGATAGTTGAAGAGCTTGATAAATATGTTATTGGCCAGGCTAATGCAAAGCGTGCTGTTGCGATTGCATTGAGGACACGCTGGCGGAGGCAAAGGTTGTCTGATGATTTGCGGGATGAGGTGATGCCCAAGAATATCATAATGATCGGGCCGACCGGCGTTGGTAAGACAGAGATTTCAAGGCGTCTTGCCAAACTGTCTCAGGCCCCGTTTATAAAGGTGGAGGCATCAAAGTTTACAGAGGTAGGCTACGTGGGCAGGGATGTGGAATCTATGATTCGGGAGCTGACACAGCTTGCGGTAAATATGGTTAAAGATGAGAGGACTCATGTAGTAAGGGAGAAGGCGGGACGTCACGCAGAAGAGAGGATGCTGGATGTACTCCTGCCGCCTGTACAGAGGCCGGTTCAGGAGCAAGTATCAGAGACGGTACACCTTGATAACACAAGGGAGAAATTAAGGCAGCAGCTCAGAGAGGGTAAACTTGATGACCGTCCCATTGAACTTGACGTTAAAGAGAAGGCAATGCCTTTTGGGGTTATATCAAATGTTGGTATGGAAGATATTGAGATGAACCTGAAGGATATGTTAGGCGGTCTTTTCCCCGGGAAGAGTAAAAAGAGACGGGTAAAGGTAAAAGAGGCTTTGGCTATTATTACTGAGGAAGAGGTGCAGAAGCTGATAGATATGGATGAGGTGACCAGGGAGGCTGTGGCAAAGGTTGAGCAGACCGGCATAGTGTTCCTTGATGAGATAGATAAGATAGCGAGCAGGGAGAGGGGGCATGGGCCTGATGTTTCAAGGGAAGGGGTTCAGCGTGACCTGCTTCCGATTGTTGAAGGATCTACAGTTACAACAAAATACGGCCCTGTGAGGACAGACCATATCCTCTTTATTGCCGCAGGTGCATTTCATGTAACAAAACCCTCTGACCTTATCCCTGAGCTTCAGGGGCGGTTTCCAATAAGGGTTGAATTGGAATCACTCGGTGAGAAGGACTTTATCAGGATACTTACAGAGCCTAAGAATGCACTGATAAAGCAGTATACAGCACTTATGGAGACAGAAGGGGTTGAGCTTACATTTACAGAGGATGGTATCAGTGAGATAGCCGCCACCGCAGTTGCAGTTAATGAGCGTATGGAAAATATCGGGGCAAGGAGATTGTTTACTATTCTGGAAAAGATGCTGGATGAACTATCCTTTGATGCCCCTGAACTAAAAGAGAAGAAGATAGTTATAGATGCAGAATATGTGAAGGGGAAATTGGCAGATATAATTAAGGATCAGGATTTAAGCAGATACATTTTGTAAGGGGGCAGAAGTAAGAAGTAAGAAGTAAGAAGGTAGAAGTAAGAAATAATCTCTCCAGTGGGGGGAGGGATAGGTATTCTAATGATCCCCTCACCTTCAGGGAGAGGGTTAGGTATTCCAATGATTCCCTCTCCCTCAGGGAGAGGGTGAGGGTGAGGGTGGGGTTTAATGCAGCGTAACATAGAAAAGGCACAGATACTTGTTGAGGCATTACCGTATATAAAGAATCTTTCAGGGAAGACTATTGTCATAAAGTTCGGCGGCAATGCCATGGAGAGCGATAAACTGAAGGATATGTTTGCTGAAGATGTGGTGCTCACAAAATATTTTGGAATGAATCCGGTAGTAGTTCATGGGGGCGGTCCTCAGATTTCAGAGGTAATGGATAAGATGGGGAAAAAGCCTGTGTTTTTTGAGGGTATCAGGATTACTGACGGTGAGACAATGGACATTGTGGAGATGGTGTTGGGTGGTAAGATCAACAAAGAACTCGTGAACAGGATTAACCTGCTTGGCGGAAATGCTGTCGGTCTTACAGGCAAAGACGGGGGGCTTATTAAGGCAAAGAAATTGAGAAACCACGGCAGAGGCAAGGGAATAGACAGGGGACTTGTCGGCGAGGTTGAGAAGATTGACCCACAAATAATCCGATCATTGGAGGAGAGCAGGTTTATCCCTGTCATAGCCCCTATTGGTGTTGATGGAAAGGGCAAGACATACAACATAAATGCAGATACAGCCGCAGGGGCTATTGCCGCTACGCTGAAGGCAGAAAAATTGATATTCTTAACGGATGTGAAGGGTATCCTTAATAAAGACGGTAAACTTCTTTCTACACTGAACCGTAAAGAGGTGTTGAAGCTGATAAAGAACGGTGTTATAACATCCGGCATGTTACCCAAGGTCAAGGCGTGCCTTGCAGCCATTGACGCCGGGGTCAAAAAGACCCATATCATTGACGGCCGGGTTACACATTCCATACTCCTTGAGATATTTACTAAGAAGGGGATTGGGACGGAGATAGTAGCTTAAAGGATAGTGAACAGTAAGCAGTTAGCAGTTAGAAGCAAGAAGTCAGAAGCCAGAAGCCAGACAGAAGAAGCAAGAAGTTAGAAGTAAGAACAAAAAGTTCACAACTCGATTCCCTCCCCTTCAAGGGGAGGGGTAGGGTGGGGATGGGGGGAGAATGAAAAGTCAGCGTAAATTCCGAAGGTTAAGCATCATGAGCATTGGCTTCTTAAAGGTCACCGGTGATAAGAAGAGCCATGAGGTGTACATTGCCAATATCAGTAAAGGCGGGACCGGTATCTACATGAATAAGCTGCTCAAGGTTGGTACGCCGATAGAGATTACCTTTACTCAGCGGGATTTTGATGGTGAGAGAAAGTTTGAGGATAAACCCGGTACTATCGCATGGTGTTCGAGATGCGGTTCAGTATATGCAGCGGGTATAAAGTTTGATACACCGGTAGCATCGAATCTGTAAGGAGTTAACTCACAAGTAGAATTATTATCCCAAGTACAATCCTGTAATAAACAAACAGATTCACCTTCCGTCTGCTGAGGTAGAGCAGGAGGTATTTAATGGCAAGAAACCCTGAGATTGCTGATGCAAAGAAACCACCAATGAGCGGCTGTAATCCGGTTTGCGGGAGTCCTGTTTTGTAAACGTGAATAAGACTCAGCAGTCCGCCGGCAAGGATAATCGGGGTACTTAACAGGAATGTAAAACGTGCTGAGGTCTCACGGTCAAGGTTTCTGAAAAGGCCTGCTGTAATGGTTATGCCGGAACGAGATACGCCGGGGATAAGGGCAAGGGCTTGGGCAAAACCAATAATAATCGAATCAAATATATTAAGATGATGAGCTTTCCTCATCTTCCTTCCCTTCGCCTCTGCCCACCATAAGATAATTCCAAATAGGATAAGTGTAATTGCGATCAGATGAGGAGACCTGAAGATAGTCTCTATCTTATCTTTAAACGCAAGACCGGCAACACCTGCCGGGATAGTGCCGATTACTATATACCAGCCGAACCTCCCCTCCATGTTCAATTTTCCCATGCTGTCTTTATGATTCGTAACCATCCCATGAATTATCATGTAAAAGTCCTTATAGAAGAAGGCAATTATACCTGTAAGAGTACCCAGATGGAGGACAACGTCAAACAGCAACCCTGGTCATTCCATCCAAAAAACCATGGTGCAAGGATGAGATGGGCAGTACTGCTTACCGGCAGGAACTCAGTAAGTCCTTGTATGATTCCTAAGATAATGGCTTCAAGCATTTCGGTAGGTGATAATAGCAATAACATAGAAGGATGTCTATAGATAATTACAACTGTACAATTCTGTATAAAGATTGATATTAATTGACACCCAATTATGATGTGACTATACTGGATTTGTGGAAAATATTAACACATATCTGAGAGATTAAAATGGCTAAACCGGTAATTATAGAAAAAGAGACATTTGAATATGAGGATATAAATTTCCTTCCTGATGGGAATTATGAGATTATTAATGGGGAGCGAAGGGAAATGGCACCTACAGGTTTTGAACATGGTGATTTTGAAAGTATCTTTTCTGAGTTATTGCGAAAACATTTAAGGAATAGAGGATATGTTGCAGTAGGCGAAGTAGGGGTAATTATAAAGAAGAAGCCGCTTACACTCAGGGCAGCAGATGTTGTGTATATCAGCAAAGAACGATCTCCTGAAAGGCCAAAGGGGATGATGGAGGTCTCTCCGGACCTGATAATAGAGATAGTATCAGAGACCAATACTCAAAGTGAACTTACAGAAAAAGTAAAAGACTACCTTTCAATTGGTGTTACAAGAGTAGTCCTTGTTGACCCACAAAGCAAGACCGTCAGTGTTTACAAACAAGGTAAACGGGAGGTTTTGTTTTTTGAATTTGACGAAGAGTTTGAGTTGGTTGAGGGATTGAAGGTAAAAATGAATGATATAATTACTTCTTAAAAAGGCCCTGCCGGATTTTTTTAAATCAATGCTTACCAATTTTATTATGACGTTTATCCCGCTCTTCGTGGCCTTTGATGCCATTGGTGTCCTGCCTATTTACATATCCCTTACCCAGGATATGGAGGATGCTGTCAGGGCTAAGGTGCTGAGACATTCGGTAATTACGGCAACGGCTGTAACCGTGTTATTCCTGCTGATCGGCAAAGGTGTATTCATAACTCTTG
>JACRGV010000024.1 GCA_016212215.1 Nitrospirota bacterium | reverse complement strand
TTCAATGCTCCCACCGTCCTTATCATAACCCTTTACCTTTACAACCTCTGCCCTGACAACTGACTCCCTGTAATCCGGGACGCTAAGACAGCCCTCTTCCCCCTTAACCTCACCTTCTTCATAGATAATCTCAGGATTTATAAACACAGAATAATTCTTTACAGGGCTATCAGAGGAAAGATCAGCATCATAAATAAACAGGCTTACAGGTGCACCAACCTGAACCGCTGCAAGACCAAGTCCGGGCACTGCATCGAGCGTATCAATCATATCCTGAATAAGCCGATGCAACTCACCATCCCATTTTTCCACCCGCCTGCTCTTCCGGCGGAGTATCGGGTCAGGATATTCTCTGATCCCAAGGACAGACATTATCAATTCCTCCTAAGTTCCACTCTAACACCTGACACCTTAAAAATCAAGCCGGTGCCCGTCCCCTTTTCTTCCTTTTGTTAATGTGACTTGTAATGCATCTGATGTATGTAAGTGACCTGCAATTCAGACACTGGACTTCAGACTTTAGACATCAGACTTTTCTATGTAAGAAATCAACCATTGGAGTGTTCTCAAGCTTTCCTGACTCTTTGTCCATAACTCTTCATACCCATTCCCAAGTCTAATGTCTGATGTCTATGGTCTACTGTCTGAATTACAGGTAAGTGACAGAAAATTTAACAGTTGCTGTTGTATATGTATCTTGTTGAAATATCAGGATTTTCCATGGATATCAATCCCGAAATGGCAATTTAGTCCAAGATATTGGCCCCAAAAGTGACAGAAAATTTAACAGTGGATAATGTGGAAGGTGGCCGACTTCTATAAAATCATTCATTTTCAATTAGTTACGAATATGGTACACAAATTGCATAACATATCTGCTAAAGTAAGAAAATCCAGAACATCGGATTTTTACCTTTCATCTGTTTTATTCAGTAATCAAAAAGGAGGTATTTGAACATGTCACATCTAAAAAAATTGAGTTATGTCTTATTGATTATCTTAGTTGCTGGTTTTCTGGAGACCGCTTCTGCCACACAGGTGATGTTTCATCAAAATAATGCAACCGACAGTTTTTTTGATATTACATACCGGATAGATTCTAATAATCAGATGGTAGGCAGCTTTTTCGATGTATTTTTTGATACAAAAAATAACAGCTTTTTCGATGTCACTTATGGACTATCGGTTCCGCCTAACCCGATGATGCCAAATTCCTTTTTTGATGTCTTTTTCGACATAATGGACACAAGGGACAGTTTCTTTGATATCACATATAGAGTAGGCACAAACCCAGTCCCGCCAGATAGTTTCTTTGATGTATTCAGAAATCTTTACCCGCCGGATCCGGGTGCACCAGCAGATAGTTTCTTTGACGTCTTTGTTACGGTGAATTCATCAGATAGTTTTTTTGATGTTTTTGCCGAGGTTTCGCTTGATGCGGGAAATAGGACATTTGACACAGGCACTCAATCGTTTCTTATTGTCAACAAGGTACCGGAACCTTCCACTGTACTGCTTATGATTAGCGGGTTGCTTGGTCTGGTAATATTCAGAAGATACAGGGCCTGCAGATAGTCAGTCTTTAGCTGCAATTCAGACAGTAGACCATAGACATCAGACATTAGACTTAGGAAGGTTGATTTCTTACATAGAAAAGTCTGATGTCTAAAGTCTGAAGTCCAGTGTCTGAATTACAGAGTCTTTAGAGATTATTAGGGAGGGGAATTCTGTCGTCTATCATCTAAAATTATCTAAGAAGAGTATAAAAGGGGCGAGGATTGCCTTACTGCCCGGTGACCCTGGCCGCGTACCTGTTATAGCATCTGCAATCAATAATGAAGGGTCTTCTGAGATAGCCTCTAACAGGGAATTCAGAACATGGCTTGCTGACATAGATACCCATCCGGTTGTTATAACATCTACAGGTATAGGCGGGCCTTCTGCCGCCATAGCAATAGAAGAACTTGCACAACTCGGAATAAAAACATTCATCCGGGTAGGAACAACAGGGGCGCTTCAACGTTATATAAAGGCCGGTGATGTAGTTATCACAATAGCATCCGTAAGAATAGACGGGACATCAGAACATTATGCGCCTCTTGAATATCCTGCAGTAGCGGATTACTGTGTTTTGAATGCACTCGTTGAAGCTGCAAGTTCTGTTAATGTTCGCAGTCATGTGGGTATTACAGCATCTTCTGCTACATTCTATCCAGGACAGGAACGCATTGATACATTTTCTAAGTATGTAATAAGAAACCTTGCAGGAAGCAAGAAAGAGTGGGAGCGCCTCGGTGTATTAAACTACGAAATGGAGTCCGCGACACTGCTCACCATGTGCAATTCCATGGGCCTAAGGGCAGGATGCGTTACCGGCGTAATAAGTGAGCGGTCTGAGAAAGAAAAAATCATTCACAGTAAAATAAAGGCTGCTGAGGGCAATGCAATTGCGGTCGCTGTAGCGGCGCTAAAACGGTTATTAACAGATTACCCACCCTCTCTTACTTCTCACTTCTAACTTCTTACTTCTTAATCCCCAGCGTCGTCTCCCATATATCAGCATGCCTTTCTTCGTCAGACAGTATCT
>JACRGV010000023.1 GCA_016212215.1 Nitrospirota bacterium | reverse complement strand
TCTCAAATATGCTTTCCATTGTATTACCCCCTTTATAAATAGGTTAATTAATAAGTATTATCATACAATGAAACCCTACTACTGTGTCCAGATTTTCATGCTCCTTTGTGCCCCGGGGGGCATGACGGTTCATCCGAAAATACCCCAAGTAAGCAGTAAGCGGTAAGCAGTTAGCAGATAAAGACTGCCTTTCCTGTTTACTGCTCACTGCTTACTGTTTACTATTTTCATTTCCCTTTGTGAGCCGAGGCTCATGATGGTTCATTTGAAAATACCCTCTAACTGCCTGTCATGGTTCGACAAGCTCACCATGACACCATAGCTATCATCCTGAGCTTGTCAAAGGATGATTCCATTTTTATCATCCTTTTTACTCCATCACACAAATCGCAATCACTGTTATATTATCAATCCCGCCGTTTTTAATCGCGAGGTTTATCAGTCCTTTGCTAATACCTTCCGGAGAGGGTCTGAATTCCTTCACGGTATTTAATATGTCTGAGTCTGACATCATGTTAGTAAGACCGTCTGTACATAAAATTAAGGTATCTCCTGTCCTGAGTTTAACGTCATTAATATCAACTTCAGCATCAGCGGCTGTTCCAAGTGCCCTTGATAGGGCGCTTTTGTATGGACTATAAAAAGCTTCTTCCCTTGTGAGCAAGCCGGCCTTAATATAATCTTCAACAACAGTATGGTCTTTTGTAACCTGAGTAATCCCTCCATCACGAATAAGATATGCCCTGCTGTCGCCGACATGGGCAACTAATGCAGTATCATTTTCCAATTTCACTGCCACAATGGTTGTTCCCATATCTTGCAAACGATAATCTTTTGAAGCCTCCTGGATAATCCATTTATTTACAATTTTAATAGCACTGACAAGATTACTTCTCTTTTCACGGAGTATATGATAATCAGAAATTATATTATTCCGTAAAACATCAACTGCAAGCCTGCTTGCAACCTCCCCGCCTGCATGTCCGCCAAGCCCGTCAGCTACAACATAGAGCGATAGTTCAGGGAAAATGCCTAAGGCATCCTCATTGTGTGTCCTTACAAGCCCCGTGTGCGTATCCCCGAATACCTTGATCTCCACGTATCAAATCTCCCCTAAATGTGACACCTGAAAATAACCCCATCCCCACCCTACCCCTCCCCTTGAAGGGGAGGGAATTGTTTTTCCTATACTTCTTACTTCTTGCCTCTAACTTCTGTTACCTGCTGACTGCTCACTATTAAAGCCCTAACACCATGCACCTTACACTGCCGCCTGATTTCATAAATTCAGAGGTATCCACTGATATTATCTTCACCCCGAATTCATTAAGTTTGTCAGCGAGCCTGTCTGTGAGCTTATCCAAAATCAGGTTAGACCCAACGCAAACTGAATTGCACACAAATAAACCTGCGTCATCCTCATAAATTCTAAATGTCCTGGAAGGCAGCCCTTCTATAATTTCAATACCCTCATAATCAAATGCACCGGGGTAGTAAATTATAATGTCAGGGCTTTTTATATAAAGCAGGCAGGTATCCAGATGATAATAATGTGGATTAATCAGTTTCAATGATTTAAACTCCCTGCCTGTAATCTCCCCAACGTATGAATGGGACTTCAGGTCTGTCCTGAATCCATGTCCAAGTAATACCATATCTTTATAAAATACTGCATCCCCTTCTCCTTCAAAGTAAATCCCCCTGGGGAGTCTGTGACATTCATATCCACTATTATGAAACCACCTTTCAAAATGTCGTTCTTCCCCCTGTCTTTCTTTATACTTAAAATGACTAAGGATTACCTTTTTACCATCAACAAGCCCGGCGTTTGCAGTAAAGACCATGTCCGGCAATCCTTCAACAGGTTCAACAAGTGAAACATCCGCCCCAAGACTGCATAGAGTGTTATATAGAATCTCCCAATGCCTTACAGACATTTTAGTATCAGCAGGATTTTTTACACTCATCCACGGGTTTATTTCATAAGCTATCGTAAAATAGTCCGGCCTGCACATGAGAAACTTCTGCTTTGTTTTCATAAACTCTATGCTAACAGATTAAGCTATCCGGGGCAAATCTATAGTCAGCAATTTTCAGTGAAATCTATCTCACTTGTGAATGCGGGACAGGAATGTCCCGCCTATCCTCAATTTATCCATGAATAGGCGGGGCCAACTTATTCTTGGATAGACGGGGTTTTCTAACCCCGCTGTAAGGGCTGTAAAAAAGCATAATGATATGCTATGATACCTGCCTATGAACAACAGGTTAATGAGGGAAGGACTAAGCAAATTTATTGAGTCATTAGAGCTTGGGGAACAAGGTATTAACAGTGATGCGAGAAGAAAGATTGTTGATAATCTTGAGAAACTTTGGTCAGAGGTACTATTGTCGGGATATGCGCAGGATCCCGTCAGTGCTTTAAGTACCCGCCAGCCTGCTTTGACCAGAGACCCTGTATTTATAAATAACATACCATTTGTCTCGATATGCCAGGACCATCTCCTTCCCTTCTCAGGTTTTATCTCGATAGGGTATTTACCTGATAAGGAGATTGTTGGACTCTCCAATTTCGGTAAGCTTGTTCATATCCTTGCAGCACGCCTTCAACTTCAGGAGAGCCTTACATCAGAGATTGCAGATGTCTTATACAAAGCAATAAACCCTACTGCATTAGGTGTTTATGTTACAGCCCAGCATTTCTGCATGAAGGCAAGATTCCCTGCACAAAACATTACAGAGGTTGTTACTACAAGCTTCAGAGGGGATTATAACTATAATGGATTTAAAGATAATTTCCTGAATATATCCGCGTGCGGAATGAAGATAGTGAGCAGTGAGCAGGTAACAGAAGTAAGAGGTAAGAAGCAAGAATAGACTGAAGGCTGAAGGTAAAAGCAAGAATCAGGAAACAGGAGGTAACTTCTTATTTCACCTTCCCTGCCTAAGATTATTCCCCCTCCCTTGACGGGAGGGGGTTAGGGGGAGGGTGAGCTAAGGAGATTTTCGAGTAAACTATGTATGAAATAAAAATAATATCCGGCTTCTCAGGTGCCCACAGTCTCAGGGATTATCCGGGAAACTGTAAGAACATTCACGGCCACAACTGGAAAGTGGAAGTAGTTATGCAGAGCAGTGAACTTGATGATCTCGGCATGTCGCTGGATTTCAGGATGCTGAAGCAGGAGACGGAAAACCTGCTGAAAACACTCGACCACACATATTTAAACGAGAATCCCCCGTTTGATAAATTAAATCCCACTGCCGAAAATCTCGCACGCTGGATTTATGATTCCCTTTCAAAAAGATTGAACAACAATACCGCAAAATTGTGCCGGGTTTGCGTCTGGGAAAATGAAACTTCTTCGGCAACGTATTATCTATGACATGTACTTACACATAGCTATTCCAAGACCTGTTGAAGATGTTTTTACATATAGATGCCCGCCTGAACTTGAAGAACAGGCAAGCATCGGTAAACGGGTTATTGTACAATTCGGCAGGCAGAAGGTTACCGGCTTTATTACGTCTATCTCAGAAGACATCCCTCATATATTTTCATCAGGCCACAAGAAGAGAGAGATAAAACCGGTATTGAGTATACTCGACACTGCCCCGCTTATTGATGAAACCATGCTTGCACTCTGTAAATGGGCATCTGAGTATTACCTGTTCCCTTTTGGCATGGTATTAAAGACAGCACTATCAGGTATTCCTGAAGATAAAGCCGCAAGGTACCCTAAAAAGATTCACCACATACTTGATATGTATAAGGGAAGTGAAGCCCCCCATCCCCAAATTAAAAATACCGGAGGGGGGCTGGGCGAGGCTCAAAATTCCCTCCCCTTCAAGGGGAGGGTTAGGGTGGGGATGGGGTCAATTTCGGATGGATATCTTCTCACAGAAGCCCAAACCAATGTACTACTCCAGATTAAAGCCTCCATCGCTGCCGGAGAGTTCCGCGTCCACCTGCTTCACGGCGTTACCGGCAGCGGAAAAACTGAAGTATACATGAATGCCATTGAGGAAAATTTAAAGAACGGAAAGGCAGGGATTGTACTCGTCCCTGAGATAGCATTAACCCCACAGCTTATATCACGATTTGTCAACAGATTCGGCGAGCGGGTTGCAGTACTGCACAGCGGACTGACACACAGTGAGAGACAGCAGGAATGGGTCAGGATTGCAGAAGGGGGTGCAGATGTTGTAATAGGTGTACGCTCTGCTGTATTTGCCCCGGTTAAAAATCCCGGCATTATAATCATAGATGAAGAACACGAACACTCATACAAGCAGGAGGACGGTTTCAGATATAATGCACGGGACCTTGCCATTATGCGGGCGAAGTTGTCCGGTGCAGTTGCAGTCCTCGGATCAGCAACTCCGTCCCTCGAATCTTATTACAATGCAGAGATTGGGAAATATATATATTTATCAATGCCGGAGCGGATTAACAAACGCCCATTACCTCCTGTAAAGATTATTGACCTGAGGAAACAGGGGTTCTCTGTTATTACTCAGGAGTTGCTGGAAGCATTAAAACAACGGCTTACAAACGGAGAGCAGTCGCTCTTATTCCTGAACCGCAGGGGCTTTTCCCCTTTCCTCCTGTGCCTTGACTGCGGGCACACGCCTCTTTGCGTAAATTGCAGTGTATCACCGGCATTTCACAAAAAAGAAAACTCCCTCCACTGCCACTACTGCGACTACAGGATGCCCCCGCCTGCTATATGCCCCCAGTGTAATGGTACAAAGTTCAAGGCATTCGGTGCCGGAACAGAACGGGTTGAAGAAGAGTTGAAAAAGCTCATTCCTGAAATAAGGATAGAGAGAATGGACAGGGACACTACTTCAAAACGTCATTCACATCACCGCATATTCAAAAGCATGGAGAACAGGGAGGCAGATGTACTTATAGGCACTCAGATGGTCACAAAGGGATTAGACCTTCCGGGTATAACACTGGTAGGTGTACTCCTCGCAGACGCATCTCTTCATCTCCCTGACTTCAGGTCAGCAGAGCGAACTTTCCAATTCATCACACAGGTTGCAGGAAGGTCAGGACGCGGAGATACAGCAGGTGAGGTAATAGTTCAGACATTCAGCCCTGACCATTACAGCATACTTTACGCATCAAACCATGACTATCAGGGATTCTACAAAGAAGAGAGTGCGTTTCGTAAGGCTCTCAGTTATCCCCCGTATAAACGAATCGTAAGGATATTGATAAAAGGCATTAATCAGGAATCTGTTGAAACAGCATCCAACAGGTTCAAAGAAATTATTGATAATCAGAAGGCAGAAGGGATTGATGTATTAGGCCCTGTACCGGCACCTTTCATGAAACTGCGCAATAAATTCAGGCGGCACATTATAATGAAGGGCAGTAATCCAAAATCCCTGAACAACCTCATCAGAAACTCCCTCCAATATTTCCATAAAGAGGGCCGTCACGGGAATGTACAGATAGAGGTTGATGTAGACCCCATGAGTCTTTTATAGTTTTTTAAAAATTAATCCTCTCAAAATCCTTATCCATAAAGCCTGTTTATAAGAATGCGAAAAGCATCAATGAGGTGCTTTAATAATCCGTAAGCGGTCCACCCTTCCCCTGACCCACTACCGGCATTTCAATTTGGGGAGGGGGGAGAAACATACGGTTGACACTGATACTGTAAGGTTTCATAATTAGGCTCATTTAAACTCTGTAAATAAACCAGTCAAAACTATATCAGCTAAAGGAGGAGGATAACTTGTCAGAGAATTTCAATAAACTTGTGGGGATAATGGACAGGCTCAGGAGTGAGGGGGGATGTCCGTGGGATAGGAAGCAGACGAGGGAATCGCTCAAGCCGTTTCTGATTGAAGAGGCTTATGAGGTGCTTGAGACGATTGAAGAAAATGATGCTGGAAAATTAAAAGAGGAGCTTGGGGACCTATTGTATCAGATATTGTTTCATGCCCGGATAAGTAAAGAGAACGGGGAGTTTGATATTGAAGATGTATTGAGTGAGAGCATTGAAAAGATGATAAGGCGCCACCCTCACGTTTTTGGTGATTCAAAGGCAGAGAACGCTGATGAGGTTCTTAAACAGTGGGAGGCGATTAAGAAGGCAGAAAAAGGGGAAGAGAGAAAGTCCATTCTGGAAGGTGTACCGCCGCACCTGCCGGCCCTCTTACGTGCACATCAGTTGCAGGCGAGGGTGGCAAGGGTAGGGTTTGACTGGGAACATGTTGACCAGGTCTTCTCTAAGGTAAAAGAGGAGATGGGTGAGTTTGAAGACGCATTCAAGGCAAAAGATCAGAAGAACATGGAAGAGGAGCTTGGAGATTTACTGTTTGCCCTTGTAAACATCGGCAGGTTTATTGAGGTGAATCCTGAAGATGCATTACGGAAATCCATCAGCAAGTTTATCTCACGGTTCAGACATATAGAAGAAGAGATAGCAAAACAGGGCAGGGAGTTGGGCAATGTATCTCTGGATGAGATGGAAGGGCTGTGGGAAGAGGCAAAGGGGTTGGAGAGAAAGAACAGGTAATAGGCAATCAGGAAACTGTTTTATTTCGATGATTCCACCATCCAGAAAATATTACAGCTAAAAAGATCCTTAATTCATTAACCGCTTACTATTCAACTGACTTCGTCGTTCCACCCTTACCGCTTCTTCCTGCCCATATTAAAGAAACAACATGATTTTCATCACCGAATATTTCATTCATAATTTGTCTTAAATGGTGCTGTTCGTTTTCATCAATGGATATAAAAATTACCCCATCATCCGCCAGCAATTCCCGCAATAATTTCAACCGTGGAACCATCATGCAGAGCCACTTGTCGTGGCGGGTCAGATCGTCCTTGCCGACTTCCTTTCCCAACCACTCCTTGAGCATAGGGCTGTTCACATTGTTGTTATACACCCAGCCTTCATTCCCCGTGTTATACGGCGGGTCAATATAAATACACTTAACCTTTCCTGCATATTGCGGAAGCAGGGCTTTCAGGGCAAGGAGGTTGTCCCCTTCTATAATCAGGTTGCCGTCCGCCTTTTCCGGCTGGAAGTGAAGTTTTTCCACCTCATCCAAGGTGTGGTAGGGAATGGAAAGGTGATGGTTCCAGATGATGTTCTTGCCTTTGAATTGTAAAGTCGGCATAGGTAACTCCTATATCAGAAATTCGATCTTATTTTTAAAATCACTCAGCCTTTGTTAAATCTGATAACGCTGGATACTTAACGGCTACTTACCTCCAAAATTCCTTCAACCCAAGACTTATCGCAATCGCCTTGTCAATCTCAGACATCTTTTGTTCCGAAAGCGTACCTGCATGATTTTGAAGCCGTTCCTTGTCTATTGTGTATATCTGGCCCAGGTGGACTGCTGATTTTTGAGGAAGGCCGCTTTCTTCCGGTGTAATAACCACTCCAACCGGAAGTTCCGCCACTTTAAGATTGCTGGTTATGGCAGCAACTATTGTAAGACCGCCAACCTTGTTGCCTACGTCATTTTGTATTACTAAGGCGGGATGAGGCCCTTTCATTTCCTTGCCCTTTGCAGGACTGAAATTTAGGAAATATATCTCCCCTCTCATAGGCTGCTTCATCTCCTCTTCACCTTTTTACCGGCCTTATATGTTGCGGTAGATTCTGCGCATATACTTAAAAACTCCTCAGCAAGCAGCTTATCATCTTCTTCGATCTCCTTATATATTTTTTCCGCCTTTCTAACTGCCTGCTGTCTCTTGTAATCATTAATCATGGCAATAATGGCATCTCTGACGACCTCACTCCTGTTTTTTTTCAACCCTTTTGAGATCGCATCTATCTCCTCGACAAGCTCCACCGGGAAGCTTATGCCAAGCTTAACCACTGACATTCATGTCCTCCTTGTAATACCATTGTACCGTAAAAAGAATACCATGAAGAATACCTTATTTCAATCATTATTCCTTTATCCAAAAATCTCCATAGCTCACCCTCACCCTGCCCCCCTCCCGTCAAGGGAGGGGGAATAATCAAAACATCCTATCCCATGGCGGGTTATATTCGGGGTGAGGGTAAACATGTTATTGTCAGTCTACTTCCCTGCGATCTTCTTTATCTCAGCAAGTAGTCCATCTTTAGGAGTGGTTGACCCTCTGTAGCGGATAACGCCCTCACCGTCAATTATTAATACCGTGGGCATAAACCGCTGCGTATACATCTTGTTGACTGTCTGGGCAGGGTCAATCATGTAGGGGAAGGTTATCTTTGTTTTGAAATTTTTCAGATAGGCAAGCACATCCTCTTTTGTATCACCGGCTGTATTTACGCCGAGATAAACTGCCTTGGTTGTCCCTTCATTCATTAACTTCTGCATCTCGGAAGCCTGATTCATGCATGGGTCACAGATATGAAATAATCCCAGGACCACAACTGACCCTTTGTATTGAGATAGTGTAACCTTCTCCCCTTTAACAGAGGTAAGAGAAAAATCCGGTGCCTTATCACCGGCCATCGGTACTCCAGCATTAACTATTCCGGAAAACATTACTATTCCAATCAGTGACGCTAATATAAGAACTTTTTTAAGCATGGCTTCTCCTTTTCTGAGTATTATTGCCTGACTTCAGGATATTAACAAATCTCCTGCACCATTACAAGGATAAGGTAATTTGCATTAACAACCCTGACTTGTGTATAATCTGAATTAATCGAGGGGGTAAGCATCAGACTATGGAGCATACACTTCTTCTTAATGCCACGTATGAACCTCTGAAGGTGATAAACTGGAAGAGGGCAATAACTCTACTCTTTCAGGGTAAGGTTGAGGTACTTGAGGTTCACAACCGTGCGGTACACGGCATCTCAATCTCACTTCAACTGCCATCTGTCCTAAGACTTTTAAAACTTGTCCGGGCAAAGAATGTTCATAAGGTAAAGTTCTCACGTTCCAATATATTTGCACGGGACAACTATAAATGTCAGTATTGCGGGGAAAGGTTTGATGTTAAGGAATTAACATTTGATCATGTACATCCTGTTGCCAAGGGTGGGAAAAAAAGCTGGGATAATATTGTAACAGCCTGTTGGAGATGTAACAATAAAAAGAGCGGCCGGACACCGCAGGAAAGCGGGATGAGGTTAATCAAACATCCTGCTGAACCAAAATGGCTTCCTCATATAACCATAACAATAGGCTTGAGAGATACGCCTGAAAACTGGCGGGACTATCTGTACTGGAATGTGGAACTGGATAAGGAAGATACGTCCTGAGCCTTCGGCTCACAAAGGAAAATGAAAATTATATTTAGTGTCATTGCGAGGAGCGATAGCGACGAAGCAATCTCGTTGTTGGTCAGATTGCTTCGCCTTCGGCTCGCAATGACGTCTGGGAGAAGGATTTTCGGATGAACCCTCATGAGCGGGGCGCTCACAAAGGGAAATGAAAATAGTAAACAGTAAGCAGTGAGCAGTAAACAGGAAAGGCAGTCTTTATCTGCTAACTGCTTACCGCTTACTGCTTACTTGGGGTCATTTTCG
>JACRGV010000022.1 GCA_016212215.1 Nitrospirota bacterium | reverse complement strand
TGGCGGACAGCATGCGGCAGAAAAGGATAAGGATATAGAAAGAGAGGCATACCTTCAACGATTTGGGTTTAAGATTATAAGGTTCTGGAATAATGAGGTCTTACAAAATACAAATGAAGTCTTAGCGGTAATAAGGGAGAACTGTTTATATCACCCTCCCCTTAATCCCCTCCCGTCAAGGGAGGGGAAATAAAAACAGTGCTTCATTACTGGTTTTGGGATTAGGCGTATCTCCGTCTAAAAATACTAATTTGTATTCTAACTGAAACATAAATTACCCACTCGATTACGCGAAGACCCAATTGATTTAAGAGACAGGATAGATGGATTCAATAATTGTCATGGCGTAATATGCCCGCAGAGGGAAAAAAAGTATTTCCTGTCAAGAGAAATAACCTTCCATTTCCTCTGTATATGTATCTGAAAGGTACACGGTACTGTCTGACTATGGAGCCTCCAACGGTATTTCCATGGGAGGATCGTGTGGCGATGCATCTTAAAGCGATAGAAAAAGCACTTACCATGATAGCATGATTTGTTGTAAGTTTTATGTTGCCAGAGTTCCGCGTTTGCCTGATGATATTCTAATGTCCGCCTTCCTTTGTTTTTCATGCAACAACTCGTTACCTGCGATTACTTTACGGTAGAGGATGCAACCTCTGCTTTTTTAACATTTCTAATGAATTGATTTCTTCAAAGTTTTTTGCTAATCTCCTTCAACATAGGAGGAAATGATATGTCAATTCTAATGGAGAAAGAACAGGCACATAAATTGATTGACTGTATGCCTGCAAACGCTACATGGGAAGACCTCATACATGAAATTTATGTGCGTGAGGTACTCGAGCGGGGCTTGGCAGACAGCATGGCAGGTAGAACAAAGGATGTAAAGGAAGTTAGATCAAAATACGGCCTCCCATAATGAAAATCCACTGGACAGACACGGCTGAAGGGCACCTCGATGCTATTTATGCCTATATTGCCCGAGACTCCCCTGAGTATGCCATTAGGATGGTTGATCGCCTAACGAGGCGTTCTCAGCAGATCGCAGATTTTCCCTTATCCGGCCGCAAAGTGCCGGAGTTTGAGATGGAACAGATTCGAGAGGTAATAGAAGGGCCATACAGGATTATCTACCATATCAAACCAGATCAAATTGATGTCTTGGCTGTAATTCATGGCTCTCAGGTTATTCTTAACAAAGATAATAGTTGACCTTTAGCCTATAAAGCTTAAAAATCACGGTTGGATAAATAGAATATTATTAGAACACGGGGTATTATCTTAAAGTGATAGACATAACTCTTACCCTGATGGCATGATATATGATTAGTCTTTTAGTCTTTCTCATGCCCATTTTCTCTTTCATTTAATAAACCCAAGAAATTTTCTGCATTCATTCTGTCAGTATATATTAACATTTTTTTTACATACTCCACATTATTTTTTACATCAATTTTACTCATGTTTGTGTTAGGCTAAAAACAGTGGAGGAAGTGCTGTGGATGGTGTTTCTGCGGGGATAATTATTCTTTTTTTCATCCTCACCTATCTTCTGGTGAGGCTTTTCGGAAAGATTTAGGAGACATTATTATGGGCATCTTATATTGGATAGCTGGTATCATGGCTGCTGGTCTTCTTGTTTATCTTATTATAGCCCTTATAAAACCGGAGATATTCTCGTGACAGGATATGGAATAATACAGATTGTATTATATCTGATTGTCCTCTTTGCCCTTGTTAAACCTCTTGGCATTTACATGGCTAAGGTGTACAAGGGGGAGTCATGCTGGATGGATAGAATAGTTGTCCCTGTGGAGATGGGTATATACCGGATCTGCGGAATTAAAAAGTATGAAGGAATGACATGGAAGGAATATGCGGTTGCAGTGCTTTGTTTCTCTATCCTGAGCATTGGTTCACTGTATCTTCTTCAGAGATTGCAGGGGATTCTGCCTTTTAACCCTCAGCAATTTCCCTCTGTTTCCCCTGATTTGTCTTTCAATACAGCAGTCAGTTTTGTCACAAATACAAACTGGCAGGGGTATAGCGGCGAAACAACAATGAGCTACCTTACCCAGATGGCGGGGTTGGGGGTGCAGAACTTTCTGTCCGCTGCTACGGGTATGGCAGTGCTGATTGCCCTTATCAGGGGCTTTGTACAGCGAACTGAAAAGTCTATTGGTAATTTCTGGGTTGACCTTACCAGAACAGTGCTTTATATTCTTCTCCCCCTGTCCCTGGTGCTTGCCATACTCCTCGTATCTCAGGGGGTGGTGCAGAACTTCAGTCCTTATAAAAATGTGCAAATGCTTGAGACTGTTACAGCCAAGGTACAGACATTACCCATGGGACCTGCTGCTTCACAGATAGCCATCAAACAACTCGGTACCAATGGCGGCGGCTTTTTCAATGTCAACTCCGCTCATCCATTTGAGAATCCTACACCTTTTGCCAACTTCCTTGAACTGCTGGCGATTCTGCTCATACCTGCTTCGCTCTGCTACACCTTTGGCCGGATGGCCGGAGATGTAAGGCAGGGGCGGGCGCTCCTGGCTGCTATGATGATAATATTCATTCCCATGCTTATCTCCTGCTATTTATCGGAGCAACAGGGCAACCCTCATCTTTCTGCTATGGGGATTGATCAGTCAGTCAGTGCATCTCAATCAGGCGGTAACATGGAAGGTAAAGAGGTCCGCCTTGGTATTGCCAACTCCGCCCTGTGGGCCACAGCAACTACTGCAACGTCCAATGGATCAGTCAATGCCATGCACGATTCTTTTTCTCCCATCGGCGGCTTGATACCCTTGTTGTTGATGCAGTTGGGAGAAATCGTTTTCGGGGGTGTGGGCTCCGGCCTTTATGGAATGCTTGTTTTTGCAATCGTAGCGGTATTCATTGCAGGACTTATGGTTGGGCGTACCCCGGAATACATCGGGAAGAAGATTGAAGCTTTTGAGATGAAGATGGCCTTTCTGGTGATCCTTATACCTGCGGCAACTGTTCTTCTAGGGACGGCAGCAGGGGCAGTAACTAAGGCCGGAGTCTCAGGTGTCTCAAATCCCGGTCCCCACGGATTTTCCGAGATACTATATGCCTTCTCTTCAGCAGCCAACAATAACGGGAGTGCCTTTGCCGGACTCACTGCAAATACCCTTTTTTATAATACCCTGCTTGGCCTTGCCATGTTATTCGGGCGGTTCTGGGTTATGGTTCCCGTTCTCGCTATTGCAGGCTCCCTGTCAGCAAAGAAACAGGTTCCGGTCAGTGCAGGAACTCTGCCGACACATTCGCCTCTGTTTATACTGCTCCTGACAGGAGTAATCCTGATGGTAGGCGCACTCACCTTTTTCCCTGCCCTTGCATTAGGGCCGGTTGCAGAGCATGTCTTGCTGAGATGATATAGTAACAGGAGGATGACACGTGGCTAAAAAAACGAAGACACGCCCCCTTTTTGAACCGACTATTGTTCTGCGGGCATTGACAGATTCCGTGGTCAGGCTCAGCCCGCTATACCATATACGAAAGCCAGTTATGTTTGTTGTTGAAGCAGGTGCTGCACTCACTACCACTCTGTTTGTTTATTCCATTTTAGTACCGGCTAAAGAGTCTCCTTCATTTGTATTTGCTGTTTCCCTTTGTCTCTGGTTAACGGTCTTGTTTGCCAATCTTGCGGAGTCCATGGCTGAAGGGCGCGGCAAGGCTCAGGCGGATTCCCTTCGGGGGTCACGAAAAGATGTAATGGCAAAGCGACTTTCAGTAGTGGACCCTCATTCAGAAGTTATATCAGTCCCTTCATCCGAAAATCCCTTCCGGCGGGGTAAGAAAACCCCGCCTATCCCTTTCTACGAGGATAGGCGGGACTTTCTTGTCCCGCTGATTTTCATGCCCCTTTGTGAACCCTCGGTTCATGGGAGTTCATCCGAAAATAACCCCCCTCGCCCCCCTTTAACTACAAGGGGGGGATTTCTGGTTGTCATATCTCCCCCTTTATTTAAAGGGGGATTAAGGGGGTTAATTTTCATTCCCCTTTGTGCCCGGAGGGGCATGACGGTTCATCCGAAAATCAACCCCATCCCCACCCTACCCCTCCCCTTGAAGGGGAGGGAATCAACATAGCTCCCTCTCCCTCAGGGAGAGGGTTAGGGTGAGGGTGGGGTTTTCATTGCCCTTTATGAGCCCTCGGC
>JACRGV010000021.1 GCA_016212215.1 Nitrospirota bacterium | reverse complement strand
ATAAAGACTGCCTTTCCTGTTTACTGCTCACTGCTTACTGTTTACTATTTTCATTTCCCTTTGTGAGCGCCCCGCTCATGACGGTTCATCCGAAAATCAACCCCATCCCCACCCTACCCCTCCCCTTGAAGGGGAGGGAATAAACGTTAGCCTCCCTCTCCCCCCCCCCTTGAGCAAAGGGGGGGATATTTCAGTTTTTTCTTGCCTCTTACTTCTACCTTCAACCTTATTACCTCTTGCTATATTCATCTTCTTGAATTCAGTATGATAGCCTTCACCTTTTGTTAATTTTCTTTATATCAGACGGTTTCAGGATTGTATTGTAAATGATTTCATGAATCTTCTTTGCTATTGTGGGTCACAACGTAACAGATACAAATTTTGATGTCAAATTTAATGAGGCACAGAATGCTTTCCCTATTGCCCTGTGAAGGCTGTTTCCCATTGACTGCAAAATCTCATCCTGATATTCTGTCATCGAAAAAGCAAATTACATGGCATAAGAAAAAGTGGCAGGTTTAATCCTTTGAATAAAATAATAAAAGAAATAATAAAAAATTTCAGAGAAGCGGAAAGGCTCTCCACACTTCTGTCTGAGACAGGTTTCAGTGACGGCCGTAAGGCGGGTGTAAACCTTCATCTCCTCTTCAAAGACATAGAAGATCAACAGATATTCAGGAAGTTAATGCCTGCAGTATTAAAGTCATGCATAGCATCTCCTGACCCTGACATGTCGCTTAATAATCTTGAGCGCTTTGTCGTTTTTTATGAAGATAAAGAGAGGTTGTATACATACCTTACAGACCGAAGTGAGTTAATCCCTGTATTACTCTTTCTGTTCGGCAGTAGTCAGTATCTATCCAATTTCCTGTTTTCAGCACCACAGGAATATCTTGTCTGGCTTTCTATACCAAACCTACTCAGGCAGGCGATTAATAAGGAATCCCAGCTTGACTACCTCCGTAAACAGATATCAACCGTTAGGACTTCAATAAACGATATCAAGTCATTACTGAGGAGATTCAGGAAAAAGGAATACATTCGCATTGCACTGCGGGACATGCTCGGTTATGCAATCCTTTCAGAAGTCACACAGGAAATATCTGCTGTTGCAGACATCTGCCTCCAGATTGCCTATGAGTTCTGCAACAATGACCTGATTAAACGTTACGGGATGCCCATGTATACGGATGTGGATGGGAACACGCATAACTGTGCCTTCACAATCCTCGGTATGGGGAAACTCGGGGGTGAGGAGTTAAATTATAGTTCTGATATTGATATTATGTTCCTGTACACCTCTGACAGAGGGGAGACAAGCACGGGACAATTAAACAATCATCAGTTCTATGTAAAATTATCAGAGATGGTCAGCCGCATAATCGGGGATGTTACGGAAGAGGGTTTTGTATTCAGGGTAGACACGAGGCTCAGGCCGGAAGGTGACAAGGGTGATTTAGCAAGCTCGCTAAGGAGTTATGAGGTCTACTATGAATCATGGGGACTGACATGGGAGAGGGCGGCATTATCAAAGACAAGGCCATCTGCCGGGGATGAAAATCTTGGTAAGGCATTTCTCTCAATGATACAGCCATTTGTCTACAGAAAATATCTCGATTTTAATTCTATAGACGAGATCAGGGATATGAAGGTAAAGATTGATAAACACATTGCAGTAAAAGGTAAAGACTTAAATGACGTCAAGCTCGGGTATGGCGGGATAAGGGAGATAGAGTTTTTTGTTCAGGCATTACAGCTACTCTACGGAGGAAAAGAGCCGTGGATTAGGGAAAAGAATACACTGCGTGCCTTGCACAGGCTTGCACAGAAGGGCTTCATCTCCTACGATGAGGAGGGTATTCTGTCAAATGCATATCACCTCCTGCGCCGGATTGAACATGGGGTGCAGATCGTCGGTGAACGACAGGTACATGTCATGCCTAATGATGCTAAGGAACTCTATATACTTGCAAGAAGGCTTGGGTATAAAGACAAAGGCAGGAGCAGGGCAGATGAATTTCTTATGAAGGATTACCTATCTTGCACAAAGGCTGTGCGGAAGATTTATGACGGCCTGTTTGTTAAGAAAACAGCAGAAGAGGGGCCGATGGATGAAGAGGGTGCCTGTGAAATTGTTATTGGCGATGTTGTCCCTGAGGAAGAGGCCATTCATCTGCTTTCAAAGTATAATTTTAAGGACGCAAGAAAGGCATACAGAAATATAATATTATTAAGGGACGGGCCTGCATTCAGTCACCAGACACCGAGGAGCAGGCAGATATTTTCAAGGATATTCCCGAAATTTTTTAATCTTATGACTTCATTCTCTGACCCTGACCTTGCACTCAATAATCTTGAGGCACTTATCTCATCAGCAGGTGCCAGAGAGACGCTCTATTCCTTCTTTGAAGAAAACCCGCAGGCAATTGAGGCTGTAATAAGGCTCTTCAGCAGTAGTGAATATCTTTCAAAGATAGTGATGAGACACACTGAGCTTGTTGACCTTTTTCTTGACCCTGAAGAGATGCTGAAAAAGAGGACTAAGAAGGCCCTTCAGGATGAACTTTTTACCGCTATCAGAAATGCACAATCATACACTGAAAAACTTGATACCCTCAGGAAGTTTAAATATACAGAGGAGCTGCGTATCGGCTACACGGATATTCTGGGTTATGCAGTTACGGCTGAGGTCTCAAAAAATATGTCTGCACTTGCAGATTGTTCAGTATATGCGGCTGTAATCATAGCAGAGGAAGAGCTGGGCAGAACTTATGGACGCCCAATGTCTAAACCCATGAATAAACCGGAAAAGGCATCCACTGCAAGGTTCTGCGTTGTTGGGATGGGGAAACTTGGGGGTGAAGAGATTACTTACGGGTCTGACCTTGACCTGATATTTATATATTCCGGTGAAGGTGAGACCAAGGGCAAACACTCAATATCAAATGCTGAGTATTTCTCCTTTTTATCAAGCAAGATAATGTCAGCACTTACTTCAATAACAAGAGAGGGTACGGTCTTTAAGGTGGATGTCAGGCTGAGGCCATCCGGTACCAAAGGCCCGCTCTGTCAGTCTATTGAAGGGGTTATATCCTACATCAGAGACCATGCGGATACATGGGAGTTCCAGTATCTTACAAGGGCAAGGATTATTGCAGGGGATGAGACACTCGGACAGGAATTTATAACAGGATGCCAAAACCTTACATATCGAAGGCATAATAAGGAATTCCTGAGAAAGAACATTCGGGATATGCGCCAGAGGATGGAGAGAGAGGTCAGCAAGGAAGATGATGAGCATTATGATATAAAAGTCGGCCCAGGCGGAATCGTGGATATAGAGTTTATTGTGCAATACCTGAAACTCCTGCACGGCTCTCAATATCCGGCCATAAGAGTTACAAATACCCTTACATCACTTGAACTGCTCTACAAAGAGGGTGTGCTGTCAAAGGACAATTATTTTAAACTCAAGAAGGCATACACCTTCCTCCGCACACTTGAGAGCCGCCTTAGAATCGTACACAACATGCCCTCCCACCTCCTCCCCAAAAATCCCGATACCCTTGCATCACTTGCCATGAGAATGGATTATAAAGACACCAAACGCCTCTCAGCCGCCCGCAGGCTTATTAAAGCATACGAGGCATACAGGAAGGATGTGAGGGGGATAATGAATGAGGTGTTTGCAGGATAAATTGGGTATCCACTTAAGTCTCGTCTGACCCCATATTTCAACATATTTCAAATCAATGCCTGACACCATAGAATTTTCAATTGAATTGCTTGACTAAAGTACGCACACTGGTTTATAAGTATGGTATGCAATTAGCAAACGAAATTAAAATCTCGCTAAAACGTGAGTACGCTTTATACTCAAACGCTATTGCTTTTTACAAAAAAGCAGTAAAGGAGTTTGAGCAAAAATATAATCTTAGTACCCAAACATTTTTAAAAAAGTTTGAGGCTGGCCAGATAGGGGATGATGCTGATTACTTTGATTGGTACGCGTTTACAAAACTCCTTGCACAGTGGCAAAAGACCCAGACTGCCATTCGTTCCGCTGTCCGGTAATGCAGAAATTCGTTGAAAATATAGAAAAGACTATCACTAACACACCATGTATTTTATCCTCCAATATTCAAAAGCAGTTCGGCCCTGATAGTGAAACGGTTTATTTAAAGGGTACTTTTATCTTCATAGACTCTTCAGTCCTTGAGATTGCTATCTTTGCTAATAATATCCTCAATACAGTCACTATTGATAAATACAGATTCCATTATATGGGCAAAAATGGGCAAATTATTTTTCGCTACGATAATGCCCCACATCATCATGAGATTGCTTCCTTTCCTCACCATAAACATACTACCAATAAAGTAATTCAATCAACAATGCCTTCCCTAAAAGATGTTCTAAATGAGATTAGTGCTTTTATCATTGGAAAATAAAAAAACCATTAGCAGCCTCTTTATTCGATATTCCACTCTCCTGGCCTAAGATGTCTAAGGATGTCCCTGCTTCCATGTATTACAGCGACAATATAACAAGCCGGTTCTTCTGCTTTATATTTATAGATAATACGGTACGATCCATAAATAAGTTCTCGAATAGTGCCATCAAAAAATTCAGGAACAACTCGACCGCTCTGAGGAGATTCTTCCAATATACGTGGGGCCTTTACAACTTTTGTCCCAAATCTCGCTGCATAAACCTTGGAATCTCTACCTATATATTGAATAATCTCAAGGAGATCAGTTAACGCTGGCTCTGTCCAGATGACTTTAACCATTCTTCAACCTTTCTCTCCGCCTCTTCCTGTGAAACTACATTTCCATCTTCAATAGCCTGCAAGCCTCTTCCAACCTTCTCCCGTACATAGAGATGGTAATGAAGATCTTCTAATGTTGCATCTTCCGGAAGACCCTTAATTAATTCAATGATTTGTTCTTTAATAATACTCATATCTTTTACTACCTCCTGCAAATATTATTTACGCCTATTTTAGCATAAATAACAAACAAAAATGGAAATTAATCACCATTTTCCCGAATTCATTATGAATAGATGGATAGCAAATGTGGCGACTACAGAGATAATGAGAACCGGCCACTTTAACACCCTAATATGGTGATGGTGGGGCTGGTGGCGAATAAAATTAAGCAGGTGTTGCATTTGAAACTTCCCAATACTCTTGTACGTAGTGTGCAATACCTTAAAGGATTCAGAAAATATAAAGTGATATTTCAAGACCCCAATTTATTTTTATTACATGATTTCTCAATTAAATAGAACCGTCCCGTTTATTTCAGTCCCGTTTATTTCATATACTGCAGTAAGTAAAGCATTAAGGGATTAATGGAATAAAAAGTGATTTTTCAAGACCTGACCCCATATTTCATATAAGCCTCAGGACTTGTACATTTTGATTTTTGATTTTCATTCCCCCCCTCATGGGCGTTTCACATCGAATTGAAATCTTGACAAAAGCTAAATTTGGGAATAAAATCCCAAAATGTGCTCATTAAGTGTTATTAGTTACTTTTTGGGGGTATATATCTATCTGAAAACAGTAATACAACAATGGTTAATGTATGTTTAATGCAGGTAGTAGTATAAATGTTTTCATAGAAACAATGTATCCTTTGCTTAGTAATAGTAATTTAATCTCTGTTTATTTGATGTTTAAAAGGTTCTACTGGTGAAGAAATCAAACATCTTTGAATGGGTTCTCATTATCACAGTAATAATTACGATTTGTGTGGGAAGTTATGAAAGCTACACCCAAAAATACATACCTGATCAGAGTATGCTGTCTTACCTGCATAGCCATGGTTATCTGAAAGACTATCCGGTGATATACGAGCCGAGTAAGGGTATATGGCATCCGGTCGGCTGGACAGGCTCGTTAATGATGGTTGTAATGATGCTCTACAGTGTAAGGAAACGGATACCTTTTTTAAGGTCTTTTGGTTCTATGCGTCACTGGCTTTCATCACATATTTTTTTAGGGATTTTGGGGCCGATACTTGTGACCTTTCATACGACCTTTAAATTCGGTGGCCTTATAGCCACGAGTTTCTGGTGTATGGTTGTAACCGTAATCTTTGGAATATTGGGAAGATACATATATGTGCAGATACCACGTGATATCTCCGGTGTTGAGATAGGTGTTAAAGAAATTGAGACTAAGATAGATGCATTTGATAAAGAACTCGGCAAACACTTAGGGCAAAAGGCATTGTCTGATACATTGAAATCCATCACAACTGCTGATGATAAAGGTAAAGATATTTCACCTTTGATTGCATTATTATATATGGTTAAGACAGATGTTAAAAATATTTTTATGATCTTCCGCGTAAGCGGTCTGATTAGAAAACAGCACCACTTAGATAGAAAAACAAGGAAAGAGGTGATCTACTGTATAAAGAAGAAGGGCTTATTGATCAGACGTAAAAACCTGCTTACAACCTCCCATCGCCTCCTTCATTACTGGCATGTATTGCATGTACCTCTTGCAATGGTAATGTTTGCGATCATGTTTCTTCACATTTTAGTCTATTACATGTTCAGGGTGGGGGCCTGACGCAGGAAGATGCTTAGAAGAGTTATTAATCACAAGGTCAATGGAGATAAATATGCTCAGAGGGGTTCACTCGAAAATCACCTCCGGCGGGGTTGGAAAACCCCGCCTATCCATTTCTACGAGGATAGGCGGGACATTCCTGTCCCGCTGATTTTCATGGCCCTTTGTGAACCCTCGGTTCATGGGAGTTCATCCGAAAATCTCTACCGGCGGGGTAAGAAAACCCCGCCTATCCATTTCTACGAGGATAGGCGGGACATTCCTGTCCCGCTGATTTTCATGCCCCTTTGTGAACCCTCGGTTCATGGGAGTTCATCTGAAAATAACTCCGGCGGGGTAAGAAAACCCCGCCTACCCAAATATATATCAAGGATAGGTGGGACATTCTTGTCCCACTCATTCTCAACATCCTTTGTTAGCCTTTGGCTATTTATATTTTTAGCCATATTCTTAATTCCTTCTTTTGCATCTGCTCAGGATAGTATTGATTCCCTTATCAGTCCGGGTAAATTGGCAAGTCCTCATGCAAAATACGAGGGTATTACAAACTGTACAAAATGCCATAGGTTACGAGGTGGAGTACCTGACGGCAATTGCCTTGACTGCCACGATAAGCTTGCACAAAAGATTAAGAGTAAGCAGGGAGTACATGCCAAATATACCGATGCCTGCATAACCTGTCACAGCGACCACAAGGGTAGAAGTTATAAGATGATCGCCCTTGCTGAAAAGAAATTTGACCATGACCTCACGGATTACCCCTTATTAGATAAACATGCTGCAACAAGCTGTAACAAATGCCATAAAAAGAGCGGTGTTTACACAGGTCTTGCTCAGGATTGCCTATCCTGCCATAAGGATATTCACAAAGGGCAATTGGATAAGGACTGCAGTAAGTGTCATAACTTCAAGGGCTGGAAAGATACAAAAAAATTCAATCACAATATAAATTCAAAGTATCTGCTCACTGATAAACACCTTGAAGTAAAATGCGAGAAGTGCCACACAAAAGGCCGTTTCAAGCCGTTGAATTACAAGACCTGCAACTCAGCAGATTGTCATGCAGACCCGCATAAAAAACAGTTTACAGGAAAGACCTGCGAGTCTTGCCATACTACAAAGGGGTGGAAGTCTGTTCTGTTTGACCACGATGCACCGGAATATAAGGGGTATAAGTTAGATGGAAAACACCTGAAGGTGGATTGCCAGAAGTGCCATATCAAAGGGCGATTCAAGCCGCTTAATTATAAATCCTGCAACTCCGCAGACTGTCATAAAGACCCGCATACAAAACAGTTTGCTGAAAAGACCTGTGAGTCTTGCCATACGACAAAGGCATGGCAGTCTGTACTCTTTGATCATAATGCTCCTGATTATAAGGGATATAAGCTTGATGGAAAACATCTGAAGGTTGATTGTCAGAAGTGCCACACAAAGGGACGCTACAAGCCGCTCAATTACAAGACCTGCAATTCAGCGGACTGTCATAATGACCCGCACAAAAAACAGTTTGCTCAAAAAACATGCGAGTCATGCCATACAACAAAAAGCTGGCAGTCAACATCATTCGATCACAATGCAACGGAATATAAGGGATACAAGCTCGACGGGAAACATCATAAGGTAGATTGTGCAAAGTGTCATACAAAGGGGCGCTATAAGCCGCTAAATTACAAGACCTGCAATTCAGCGGACTGTCATAATGACCCGCACAAAAATCAGTTTGCTGAGAAGACCTGTGAGTCTTGCCACACAACAAAGTCGTGGCAGTCTGTTCTGTTTGACCATAATGCACCGGCATACAAGGGGTATAAGTTAGATGGGAAACACCTGAAGGTAGACTGTGCAAGGTGCCATAAAGATGGGAAATACAAGCCGCTGGAGACTGAGTGCAGCAGTTGTCATATAAAAGATGATGTTCATAAGGAAGAACTCGGTAAATCATGTCAGAAGTGTCACACAACAGCAGACTGGAAAAAACAGGTTTTGAATCACAATCTCCAGACGAGATTCCCTTTGGTCGGCAAACACAAGGATACTGAATGTGAAAAGTGTCACAAGGAGAAGCGGTATAAATCAAAGGCAGAGAAATGTATAGACTGTCATAAGGATATTCATAAGGGAGAGTTTAAGGAGGAGTGCAATTCATGTCATACGCAGTTTGACTGGCAGCCGAGGAAGTTTGACCATAAAAAGAGAACCGGGTTTGAACTTAGAGGTCTGCACAATGACGTACCCTGTGCTAACTGTCATAAGACGAAGGACAATTATAAAACAGTAAACCGGAATTGCAATCAGTGTCATACTGACCCTCACCTGAATCAGTTCGGCAGTGTTGAGTGCTCCAAATGCCACAGTCAGAATTCATGGCAGTCAAAGGAATTCAGGCATAATGAAACCGGCTTCCCTCTCATGGGCAAACATAGAAATGCAGAGTGTCAGGATTGCCACAAGAACCGCCGGTACAGGGGCACATCTTCTGTCTGCGTCAACTGTCATCTGCCGACATACTACTCTGCTCCGAACCATATAGTGAGGGGATACAGTCAGGATTGCAGTCAGTGTCATAATGTCTCATTTACAGTATGGAGTTTTAAGCACATTGCAACAAGTTCCAACTGCTCAAACTGTCATCTGAACACGAGGCCGCTGAGTCATACTGCAAATCCTGCGACATATTCTAATACCTGCGAGACATGCCATACATCAACAGTTGCATGGTCATCCCGAAAACACACTACATCCACAACAGGATGCACTGTCTGTCATTCAGGTTACAGTAATCCACAGAAGCCTGCAAAGCACACGACTAATTCATGGACAATATGCGAGAACTGTCATAAATATCCTTCGTGGAATTTTTCGCATCCTGTTACAAGCTCCAACTGCTCGAGCTGTCATCTGACATACAGCAGTCCTTTGAAGCCGGTGAGTCATATCACGAATAACTGGACAACCTGTGAGAATTGCCATAAATCAACAGCCTCATGGACATTTACACACGTTGCAAAATCTTCTGATTGTGCAAGCTGTCACCAGAATTCAAGCTATCCTGTAAAACCGGTTAATCACTCAACAAATAATTGGACTACTTGCGAAGACTGTCATAAAACCACGGCTGCATGGACATTCACACACCCCTCTGCGGCTTACGGGTGTTCTGCCTGCCATACGAATTACAGTAAGCCTGTTAAACCGGCAACTCACTCTACATATAACTGGACGACCTGTGAGAACTGCCATAAATCTAACGCATCATGGGCTTTCTCTCATCCTGCATCATCAACAGGGTGTAACTCCTGTCATACAAATTACAGTACACCTGCAAAACCGGCAACCCACACCACAAACAATTGGACTACCTGTGAAGACTGCCATAAAACCGCCTCCTCATGGACATTCGCACATTCATCATCAGCAGTCAATTGCTCCCTTTGCCATACCAATTACAGTAAGCCTGCTAAGCCCGCAACACATACAAATAACAACTGGTCTACCTGCGAAAATTGCCATAAGTCAACAGCCTCATGGTCATTTACACATCCGGCATCAACAACCGGCTGTAATACCTGCCATGCAAGTTACAGTAAACCTGCTAAACCGGCAGGCCATACTACCTACAACTGGACTACATGTGAATCCTGTCATACCTCCAAAACAGCATGGGCGTTTACGCATACCTCCTCAACAACCGGATGCAATGCATGTCACTCAAGTTACAGTAAGCCTGCAAAGCCTGCGAGCCATACCACTAATAACTGGACAACTTGTGAGAGTTGTCATAAATCTACTACTGCATGGACATTCTCACATACGACTTCAAGCACCGGCTGTTCGCTCTGTCACTCAACTTACAGCACGCCTGCCAGGCCTGCAAACCATTCTACTAATAAGTGGACAATCTGTGAGAACTGCCATAAGTCTACTACTGCATGGACGTTCACTCATTCGGCTTCAATTACCGGCTGCTCAGTCTGTCATGCAAGTTACAGCACACCTGCGAAACCGGCTAATCATGCAACTAATAGCTGGACTACCTGCGAGAACTGCCATAAGTCTACTACTGCGTGGTCATTCACTCATCCGACAACTACCTTCCCGCTGAATCACAAGGGAACAAATCCGACCGATTGTGCGGCATGTCATCCGGCCGGGGCTTATAAAAACAGCGGTGGGTGCAGAACATGTCATGGGAATCAGCATAATAAAAATTACACCAACAGCCAATGCCTGAACTGTCACCCCAATGGAAGATAAAGGGTTAAACATAAACACTATCAACTTATCAAACTTCTTAAAGGCGGCAGTATTTGCAATCCTTCTGATATTCATTTTAACTGACTATTCCCATTCCGCAGAAACACACGGTCTGTTTTCAATGGAGGATTTCTTTGCAAATGATACGGGTACTGTTAATGACCTGAATCTCCTCACCACCCACTTACGTATGGATACGAGTAAAATCAATAAGGAAGGTACCGTATCAGTGCATTTTGACGGCAGGTTAAGGAGTAACCTTAGTTCTCACGACTTTAAAAGTTCTTCAAAAAATGAGCGTATAGACACACTGAATATTGCATACACCGCGCAAAAGTATCATCTGTCTGCCGGACGGCTATGGCCTGAGGAACTGTCTGTTGAACGGGTTGACGGCATCAACATTATTACTGCAAAAACAGACCGTGGGATCGGGTTCTTTGGCGGTATCAGACCGAACCCTTATAACGACAAGTTTGACTCTGACTTCACGTCAATGGGGGCATACCTGTTCTACAGGCAGCCGCTCCTGTCAACATCTCTTGCCATGACATATAACGGCTTCAAAGGCCGTACAGACCGTGAGTATTTATATGGGCAGGTATCATGGTTTCCTGTCAGAGAGTTAATGTTATACAGCACTTTAACAGCAGACCGTAAACAAGAGACAAAAAAACTGCAACTGACCAATGGAATTATTGAACTGTCTTACAGGCCGGACTATAAGAAGAGCATCACCGTAGGCTATAATCAGTTCCGTACATTTCATTATTTCAGGTCAATGGAATTTGATGTGAACAACAGCCGCCAGCAGGCATACTATGCAAGTGTGACATATCGCATCCATGAAAGATACTCTGTTTTCGGCAGGGCAGAACGTCAAACCATGTATTACCCCGGCATTCAGACCAATCTTAAAAACTCCGACAATTACCGTCTCGGCCTTTCCGGCGATAACCTCCTTCAATCCGGTGTCAACATGAACGTATACTCTGTTTTCACAGACAGCTATACTTCAAAAAACACATCCTACAACATTGAACTGTCCCGCCTGACCAATGAGTGGCTGCAACTGATATTAACAGGGTCCTACATACAGAATAAATACGAACTCAGCAGTCTGACCAATAAAACAATAATATACGGGGCATCAGGCTATCTATACCTCAGCAAAAAATGGAACGTCTCTTTCTCGTATGATAAGGAGACTGGAACTGATTACAGTGCCAACCGCATATCACTTCGTACTTCTGCAAAATTCTAAGTTTAGCTGATTGTCACGTCTGAGGGGTGGAATTGAAGTGTTGGGTAAAATTAACACAAATTCAGCACAGTTATGCAAACATTAACCGCCCCTTTACGAACCTGCTTCACCTGATATGCTTTGGCCTTTGTGCCGTTGGGCTACAAGTTCAATATTTCCTCTATACCCTCTTTTGTAAATATATGATGGCTCCCCTTGATACGCTCATCAAACCCTAAATTTGTGAGTAATTGGCATAACCCGTCAAATTGGATATTGGCATCAGATGTTCCGTTTAAAATTTTCGTAAGAAGTTTATCTATTTTAGTCATATCAGCGTCTTTGTATATTTTATACGGAACTAATAATTGGAGTCCCTCGTTTCCTATCATTTCTTACAAAGCAATTCAGGGTCACCCTGCTTTTTCCTCTAACCATTTTTTTATTAAGGCATCTTCATTAGTATGGAGCTTCATCTGACAGGACATCTAAATCTTTTTCCGCTTTATCTGAAAAAAGGATATTATATTTTCCCACCTGCGGCCTTTCTCCGGGCTATTAGTTTATCTATAGAAATAACCCGACCTTCCCGGATGTCTTTCATACCTTCATCAATCTTGGCTCTGAGTTGTAATAAAGAGTAATAAATCCGACCTGTTAAACTATTTCCGCAAAATTTCACCTCCTTTTATTTTTACGTAACCATTTTATCACAACCACTTCATAAATGTATTTGACCTCATTATCTCTTGTCACAGGTCACACAAAGTGGAAAATAAATCTGCCCCCTTTCCTATGAGATAATTGAACGATAGTCTTCGCTTTTTAAGGCAGACAGGACTTATTAAAAGCCTTATTGAAGAAATCCCTCATTTCAGATTCATTCATTGGATTGATCTCAACTACATCAAAGATACGTTCCACCGGTTGATGGTGCTGCATCATCTCTCTTCTACGCTCCTCAACCCCGCACAACATAAGCATTATCGGCAACGGTTTTTTACTTAAAGCATTTTCGTCAACCAGACCTTTGATAAAGTGAGAAAACTTAGGGTTTGAAGTAATACCATTTATCTCATCAAGGATCAGCATTAGTCCCTTAATACCGTCACCTTTAAGACGATCCATAAGGTTGTGTAAAAAGGGAAGATAGCCTTGAGAAATGTTAGGCGCATCAGCTTTTAACTCGCTAAGGTTTATGCGAACTCCAAACAGCTCCTGCTCGCCTATATATTTTGATAGAAAATTACGGGTTTTATCTGTAAGTGACGGCTCGTACGCCGGTGATTTCATCCTGACGCCCTGTAAATAATTCTACGGGTACCGGCTGACCTGGATAAAAGGGGCTGATACCCTTTGAGTTCATGCTCATTTAGTATTACTCCACCCGCCTGTCTTTCCCGACTGTGAGTGCGATTATATCTACTGCTACCTCTTCTACTGCCCTGTTGGTTACGCTGACGAAGGGCCATCTGTTTTTCCTGAGCAGGTTTTTACAGTAATCCAATTCCTGTGCAATATACTCTAAATCGCCATAAGAAGACATCTCCTGTCCAAGATGTCTCAGTCTTGCCTTCCTGATGCTGGACAACTTTTCCGGGTCTATTACAAGCCCGACTATCTTTCTCTGGTCCATAAAAAATAGTTCCTGTGGTGGAGGAATATCAAGGACTATCGGGACGTTTGCAACCCTCCACCCCTCTTTGGCAAGATAAATACTCAGAGGTGTCTTTGTTGTTCTTGAGACGCCGAGCAATACAATATCAGCATCCACTATTGTACGGCTGTTCTGACCGTCGTCATGTTTTACAGTAAAGTCTATTGCCTCAATGCGTTTGAAGTATAACTCATCTACCTTGTGAAGCAGACCCGGTTTTGACTGAGGGGATTTACCGAGATATAAGGAGAGTGTCTCAAGGAGCGGGCCTATTATGTCAATCGTCAGGAGCTGGTATCTGTGTGCCTCTTCTATAAGCACCCTTCTCAGCCGGTCAGAAACCAGTGTGTGCACTATAAGCCCTCTTACCTCTGCGGCCTCTTTAACCAGACTTCTTATATGGTCATCAGACCTTACATGACCTGTCCTTGATATGATTACATCCTTTTTCTTAAACTGGGATAACGCCGCAAGCGTAACCGTCTCTGCTGTCTCGCCTGTAGCATCAGAGATGACATATATATAATACTCAGCCTTTTTTAATTCATCTGACATGGACATGGGCTAATTATAGTATAAGTGAAAAGGCATAGCAATCATCAGGGAGATTATGCTATATTATTTCGCATGTCAACTGAGATTATATTTCCATTAGATGTACCTGACCTTAAAGAGGCACTAAAGCATGTTGAACTTTTAAAAGACCATGTGAAGGTATTTAAGATTGGGCTTGAGCTGTTTGTAAATGCAGGGCCGGATGCCATCAGGGCGGTATTGGACGCAGGAGGCAGGTCAATCTTTCTTGACCTGAAATTTCACGACATACCTGAGACCGTACGTCGTGCACTCCAGAGTTCATACATTAAAGATGTTGAATTTGTCACTGTGCATAGTTGTGATGGTTTGAATATGTTATCCGCTGCTGCAAAGAGCGTATCTCCCAATACAAAGATTCTCGGCGTTACTGTACTTACAAGCCTCGGTGAAAAAGAGATGAAAGACACACTGCTTATTAGAGAAAACATCTCCATGCTTGACCTCGTCCTTCACAGGGCAAAGATGGTGAAGGATGCAGGATGTTCAGGAATAGTCTGTTCAGGCCATGAAGTGTCACGGATAAAGGAATTATTCGGTAAAGATTTTATCACTGTTGTCCCGGGTGTACGCCCCCTGTGGTCACTTGTAAAAGGGGATGACCAGAGCAGAATTGTAACACCGCATGACGCCGCCCAAAAAGGGGCTGACTATATAGTGGTCGGCCGTCCTATAAGAGATGCCGAAGACCCTGTTGAAGCAGTAAGGATGATACAGGGTGAAATTACCTCTTCTTAAATATTTCCCATTTGTGTAGTATTTTCCCGTCATGCATTGCCTGATTAGGAACTACACAGGCGATGCAAATGCGTTACAGTCCTCATATTGGTCTTTTTTAAATTTACCGAAGGTTTTGAAGGAATCAGATAGGTTTTATGGGTATAAATTTGAATATTGGCGGCTCTTAAATAAAGTTTACTTTTAGGTACCACAATCGGCTGTTCCTATTCAGAAACAGCCGATGCTCTTGCATAGATGTGGTAATTACATTAAGCCGCTTTTTTACGTCTAAAGTAGGCAACTCCTGCTAAACCGAATCCAACAAGCAGTAATGATGCCGGTTCCGGTACCGGATGTCCGCCTCTCACGAGAAAAGCTTCAGCTACCGGATCTGAACTATGATATAAATCAGGGGCAAATGGAGATCCCCAAATATAGCCTGCTGCTGCATCACCTATATCAATATGATCATACCCTGTATTAAAATATGGCGCTGCATTCGGGACAGGTCCACCAGGAATATTGAAAGCAGTTAAGAAATCAGAAAGACTGGAGAAACTGGCTGTCCATTGAGTAACCGTAGGAATAGCAAAACCATGATGCAGAGATACAACTCCGCAACTTGGGACAACAGGAGCACATGGCCCTGCATATGCCCATTCCATTCCACCGCGAACAACAAGCAAGCTCGCGGGCGGGTCAATACCAAGCATAGTAAGAGCCTGAGATTGTCCCACTTGTGTAAAAAACAAAGTGATTGTGATCAAACATAAAAAAATCATTTTTTTCATCCTTTTCACCTCCTTTCTTTTTTATTTTTAACAAAAAAAATAAGTTCAGAGTTACTATTATAGTTCATACCATTTGACATAAATAGTTATGCAAATAATATGCCAATATCGTAACATATTGAAATTAAGGAGTTTTTCAAAAAAGAGGATGCTTATGCCAACCTTGATAGTGTAAAATTTCCTGTCACTTTGGGGAGGTTAGAAAAGGATGAAATTAAAGATGACGTTGAAAATAATGTGTTATTTCAATAGGATATATTTTTTAAAACATAAGTGACATGTTTCTTTACAGTCCTGACAGTTTTCTTTACACTTCGAGGCTCTATTACTGGAAAACCAATCACCCCTGCGTAAATATCTTCCTTATAATATCCTCAATCCCTACCTCTTCAACGGAGAGGTCTTCTACAGGGAGTTCGCTGAGGATGGTGGCGGTGGATTTGGCGATGTTGTCTTTGCTGGTTTTCAGGACTACGGTGTGGATGGTCTGTTCTACTATCTCGCCGTATTTGCTGAGGCTGCCTTCATTGTATTCGCGTGAGAATCGGAGCCTTATTATCTTGTGGTCTCCGTAATGACTCATCAGGTCATCGAAAGACCCATCGTATATAATGCTCCCGTGGTTTATAACGATTACACGGTTGCATAACCTCTCCACGTCCCGCATGTAATGGCTTGTGAGGAGTACGGTTGTATTCTTGATCTTGTTGTACTCTTTGATGTATGTCCTTATCTTTTCCTGCGAGATAATATCAAGGCCGATAGTCGGTTCATCAAGAAACAGGACTCTGGGTGAGTGGAGGAGGGCGGCTGCAAGTTCGCATTTCATCCGTTGTCCCATTGAGAGCTTTCTTACAGGTGTCACCTCTCGCATTATATTATTAAAATACCTTTCTTTTTTTCACAGTCTTTTGTATAAAAGATTTTCTTTATCAGATTAAATTCATATTTTTCTTATAACATCATCTATACCTACTTCTTCGACAGCTAAGTCTTCTAATGCGGGGAAATCAAAGCAATTTATCAAGTGAATTATACGGTGAGTAATACCCATTTTGAATCATATCAAGGAGGAGTTTATTACCTGCTTCCAATGAAATGATTCCTTTCTTCACAGCGAGAATAAGCACTCCTATTGTGCCTGAAACGGAAATACCGAGCCGCTGCGCGCAACTTCTTGTTTCCAAATCATCCGTTAGTATCTTCATGTGTTTGATAACCGCATGACTTAAACAGGCAGACTCTCCTGAGCCAAGTCGTTGAGCAAATCTTTCGTAAACAGGCCGTTCTTTATCAGATTCAATATTTAAGACCCGTAGCCAGTTCCAGTCTATATTGGGGAGAACTCCTCTTTTCTCACCGTTCTCATACTCTTGCAATACCTCGTTGGTTGTATATAGAAGACCATCGAATACCCTCATCAGAATATCTTCACGTTTCATTAAGGCAAAGTTTGTAAGCACGGTGTTATCAACTATGGCATTCACCATTCTTTTATTGCCTCGACTTCGGCAGCAACGTCCTCAGCAGTCAGATGTCTGACAGGTATTCCTTTTCCCTTTAACTCAAGTTCAAGTTCTATCCTTGATATTGCAAGAAGCTCTGCTGCCTTGCCAAGGTTTATCTTTCCATCAATATAAGCATTTATGACTACAGATTTGTGTAAGGCAGGCCTTCTCTCCCATAAATCTTTAAGTGCGTCTTCTATAATGTCCGGCTGGATTTCACTGAGTTTTTTTAATTCTTCTACTTCCCATAACATTTTCTTCCCCCCCTCATAGCCTTCTTTTATTGCAGCATATATTATCAGGATTTTTTTGGTTGTACAACTATAAAGGGAACCACCAAAACAGAAGAATTAATAAAATCATCCCTGCGTAAAAATCTTCCTTATAATATCCTCAATCTCTACCTCTTCAACGGAGAGGTCTTCTACAGGGAGTTCGCTGAGGATTGTGGCGGTGGATTTGGCGATGTTGTCTTTGCTTGTTTTTAAGACTACGGTATGACTCGTCTGTTCTACTATTTCGCCATATTTGCTGAGGCTGCCTTCATTGTACTCGCGTGAGAATCGTAGCCTTATTATCTTGTGGTCTCCATAGTGACTCATCAGGTCATCGAAAGACCCGTCATATATAATGCTCCCGTGGTTTATAACGATTACACGGTTACATAGCCGTTCTACGTCACGCATGTAATGGCTTGTGAGCAGAACAGTGGTCTTCTTGATTTTGTTGTACTCTTTGATGTATGTCCTTATCTTTTCCTGCGAGATAATATCAAGGCCGATAGTCGGTTCATCAAGAAACAGGACTCTGGGTGAATGGAGCAGGGCGGCTGCAAGTTCGCATTTCATCCGTTGTCCCATGGAGAGCTTTCTTACAGGTACATCTATAATATCCTTTATGTCAAACAGCTCTGTCAGTTCATCTAAGTTATATCTATACGTTGCAGTGGGGATGTCATATATCTCTTTATTGAGTGCAAATGACTCCTGTGCAGGCAGGTCCCACCACAACTGGTTCTTCTGTCCCATTACAATTGAAAATGATTTCTGGTACTCAGGCTCTCTCTTCCACGGCACATGTCCTAAAACCGTTGCATCACCCGAGGTAGGATAGAGTATGCCGGACAATATCTTCAGGGTGGTAGTCTTTCCGGCACCATTCGGGCCGAGAAAACCTATCAGTTCCCCATCCTCTGCCTCAAACGATACCTTCTTCAGTGCATCATTATAGAGTTTCTCCCTCCAGAAAAGACTCTTAAGAGAACCGACAAGCCCCTCTTCCTTCCTGAAATACTCAAACGTTTTTGCAAGATCTTTTACGTGAATTGATGTTGGCATATGTTTGCCCGAAAATAACCCCATCCCCACCCTGACCCTCCCCTTGAAGGGGAGGGAATAAACTTAGCACCCTCTCCCTCAGGGAGAGGGTCCGGGTGAGGGTGGGGTTGTGTCATCCTGATCCCTTTTTCATTCTCCTTTGCGATCGCCCCGCTCATGAATGTTTCGTCCGTATCTTACTTCTAACTTCTGCTCACTGCTCACAGCTTACTGTTCACTGCCTCACCCGCTTGCACTTGAATAATGCTCAATACTCTTTCTCCAGACAAGCAGCCCCACACTCAAAAATGTTACACCTATCAGGAGAGAGACTAATGCAAACCTCCATCCTATGCGGCCTGTCAGTATAGATGCAGGGACTGTTGCGATAATCCCGATTGGGATAATGAACGTGAATATTATCTTTCCGGCACCCCTGAAGATGTCTCCGGGATAGCGTGAGGTTTCCATGAAAAAGTATATGATAGTATTCAACTCCTGAGTTTTTATAACCCAGAATACCACGCTGTTAATCAGAAGGCTGAAACCGTAATATATAAACAGGGAATTAAAAAGAAATATGATGTAGAGAGGTATGGTTATCCAGTGGAAGTTATCCAGATGCATAATCCCGTAGGTTACGAGTATAAATCCCATCAGCGCCTCACCGAAGCTCTCTGAGAGTGAGATGTGCCTGAATGCAAGGTGTATATTGGGGGCGATCGGTTTTACCATAAACATGTCGAATGTCCCTGTCCTGATATGATTCCCAAGCTCAAGGAAGCCCCTCCTGAATGTGAGGTAGGCCATCTCCCTTATCAGTCCGACACTTCCGATCAGGATAACAGACTGATGGAATGTCCATCCTGCAATATTGTTTACATGGCCAAAGATGATCTTAAACAGGATTACGCTTATACTTACAAAGCCGATGTCCATTATCACCAGTGTAATAAAGTTGGAGCGGTAAACCATATCACCCTTGAGGTTCTGTAAAAGGAATACCCGGTAGAGTCTGATGTATCGCTTTAGTTTTTTAATGAACTCAGGCACCGACCGCCTCATATCTCTTTATGCCTCTCATAAGCAGTACTCTTGAAATGATGAAGAATATCAGTATCCATGCGGATAATACAGCATAAGTAGGCCAGGGATTATCTATCTTCCCGAGATAGATTTTTATTGGGATATACACAAGGTATCTGAAGGGGAGAAACTCTGATACCCTGATCAGGAAGGCAGGGAAGAGGTCAAGCGGCAGCATTGCCCCTGCAAAAAACAGGATAATCGTCTGGAGCATATATTTAAAGGTACGCACCTGTGTCAGCCAGAATGTGATCATGCCTATGCAGAAATCCATCTCAAAGGCAAGGATGATGCCCAGAATGACTGAGATAAGGAAATATATCAATGTGGTCAGATATGCAGGAAATGAAAAATAACCCGGAAATACAAAAGAGATGAAACCTACGGCAATAATTACAAAGACCGCCTCAAGTAATTTTCCGGAAAGATTTACAGTAAACCAGTATACATAGTAATCAAGCGGTTTTATCAGGAAGTTCGAGAAGTAACCGTCTTTGATATTATCAATGATGTCCCAGCTTACGTAAGAGAATATTACTGAATTGATCATAAGCTGGAGCAGGTAATATGTCGTAAGTTCTGAGAGCGAGTAATTGCCGACATGCTGACCCTGACTGTAAATAGTAGACCAGAGGTAGAGCAGCACCCAGATATATAGTGAATAACCAAAGATGTAGATTACAAGTGAAAACCGGTACTGTAAAGAGTTTTGCCAGTTGATGTTGAATAGGGTCAGATATTTTTTCACTCGAAAATTCGTTTCTGTCATCCCCGAATGTTTCTATCGGGGATATAGTTTATTTTAAAATAGATTCCCGATAAAAAACTTCGGGAATGACAAAATTATGGAACCATATTTTCATCCTCCATTGTGAGCCGAATGATCATGAAGGTTCCATTTCATATTAGCTTATCCCAAGCCAGTCCCGATGCCCCGATTGTTCCGGCGGTTCCTTTGAGCCTTCCCCTGACTATCTTGGTATGCCTGATAATGGCAGTGTAAGCCCTTTTCTCAACCTCTTCTCTTAATGCAGGGAAGAAGAATTCATAAGCACCTGTAACTTCACCTGTAAGGACAACCATCTCAGGGTTAAGGATATTGATAAAGCCGGCTATTGCTATACCGAGATATTTTCCTGCTTCTCTGAGGATGTTAATAGAAAGGCTGTCTCCCTCTTTTGCAGCGTCGTATATCATCTTTGCGGTTATATTTCCCTTTTTCGAGCGGGATAGTTTTAACAGCTTTGTCCTTTTGCCCGCGTTTATTAATCCCATTGCACTCCTTACCATGCCGGTTGCAGATGAGTAGCTCTCAAGGCACCCGTAATTTCCGCAATTGCATAGAGGGCCTTCGGGATTTACAGTGATATGTCCAAGCTCACCTCCCATGCCCTGCGCCCCATGCCACACCTTATGGTCAATTATAATCCCTCCGCCTATACCGGTTCCCAGTGTAAGGCAAATCATGCTTGATACTCGCCTGCCGGCCCCAATCCACTTCTCCCCATAAGCAGCGCTGTTGGCGTCATTATTTATGAAGACCGGGATTTTTATATATTTCTCTATCAGCTTTTTTAATGGAACATTTTTCCATCCGGGGAAGTTTGGGGATGTTACAATAATACCCTTATCCGTATTTATAATTCCAGGTGAACCAATACCAGCAGCCAATACCCTGTTACCGCTCTGTTCTTCAGTGAGCAGAATATCTTTAATACTGTTAACGATGAAGGATACTATAGCGTTTTTATCGCGGTCGGCAGGGACATCAATCTTTGTGAAGTGCCCCAGTTTCCCATCCTTTGTTACTGCACCAAGACGTATTGTCGAACCGCCGAGGTCTACTCCGATGATTGATTCGATTGCCCACCCCCTGTTATCCCGATTTGTATTCATCCCAATAAGACAATGAAAATATTAACCTGTCAGGCTACTTGAAGTCAACAAGCTGAAGACAATCAAGATAAGGAAATTGTTCCGTTTACATTTACAAAAGAATCCTGATTTGTTATCTTAGCATCACTGTTTGGGTATGAGAAAATATCCAGTGTCTTTAACCATATTTCCTTGCTGGAAAATGGAGGTTCAATGAGAACTAAGGACTATGAAGTGGCAAAAAGCCTTAAAGATAGATTAAGCACAGTTGTCCGATTGGTTGATTTCAGGGTTTTTGGCTCAAGGGCAAGAGGGGATAATGATGAATTATCGGATATGGATGTTTTTTTGGAGGTTGAATGCGAATCCGAATCTATTGATAAGGAATTGAGAAACAAGATAGGTGAGATTGTATGGGAGGTTGGTTTTGAAAACTACATTGTGCTATCACCTCTTATCTTTACAAGAAATGAAATTGAGAATACACCATTAAGATCTTCTCCGATAGTAAAGAATATTATTAAGGAAGGTGTTGTTGTATGACTGATAAACAAACCCTCTTCGCATATCGCCTGAAACAGGCTGAGGAGACCCTTTCTGATGCTGAAAGGATGTTAGAAGAAAATCTTAGCCCGAGGTCTATTATAAACAGGGCTTACTACTCCATGTTTTATTCAATATTATCTTTATTTCTGTTAGTTGAGATTAATGTAAAAACATCAAAACATGCAGGAGTTATTTCCATCTTTGATAAAGAGTTTATTCACACAGGAAAGATTGATAAGCACTATTCACAGATACTGCATAAGGCGTTTGATGCCAGACAAGAGAGTGATTATAAAGAATTTGTTGAACAAACGGCTGAAGATGCAAGTGAATATGTTAACATGGCAAAAGATTTCCTGGTATGTATAAAAGATTTTATTGAAAAGTATAAATGTGAATAATCCTACAGGATAGCTGAACCGGCGAATCATTAAACCTTCGACTGTAATCGAAACTTTTTGACAATATCTTCGATTTGAAGTAATATCGTGCCATGGAGTCCATCTATTATACACTGAACCCATGGTGGGAAGGAAAAGAGTTCGATTGCGGGAAAGAGCGTGCCGCCTATCTTCATCGGCTTCCCTCGTATCTTAAACGTAAGCAGGTCGAGATATTTGTCGGAAGCCGGCGTACAGGCAAGACTATCATCCTTAAACAATTCATCAATGCCCTCCTTAAAGACAATGTTTCTGAAAAGGATATTTTTTACCTTGCACTTGACCATCCGGCACTTTCCGGAGTCCGGATCTCAGAACACCTGAAAAATGTACGGAAAATCTTCATGCACGAGCGTAACAGGAAGCTTTATCTCTTCCTTGATGAGATTCAGGAAAGCGCTGAATGGGAGACAGAGTTAAAATCGTTATATGATGTTGAGAATCTCAAGATATTTTGCACCGGTTCCACCTCTTCCCTTATAACAAGACAGGGAGGGAAGCTCACTGGAAGACAGATTGTCACGACAGTATATACCCTTTCATTCAGAGAGTTCATCTTGTTCAGGGAGGCGATGCCGCATAAGTCGGAGGACTATAAATTTGAACGGCTTGCAGAGGAGTATCTTGCAACAGGCGGGTATCCTGAGCAAGTCTTGAATCCTTCCATAGAATATATGAGTAATCTGCTTGAAGACATCATTGCGAGAGACCTTATAAGGTTATATCCTATCAAGAAACACTATGTTCTGAAAGACCTGCTGCGATTGATAGGTGCATCGGTAGGCTCACGCACCAGTTTTAACAAACTATCCAAGGTATTGGGGCTTTCCGTTGACACGGTAAAGGAATATGTGAGTTATCTTGAGGCTGCATTTCTTCTTGTATCTATGGAGAAATGGACAACGTCATATTCAGAAAGGGTGTATGCTCAAAAGAAGTTCTACCTCTGGGACAATGGGGTCAGGAGTATTTTAACCGGCTCCGGAGACGAGGGGAGCAGGGCAGAGAATGCTGTTTATATGGAACTGAAGCGAAACAATATTTCTTGCGGCTATTATGCGGAAAGTGAGATGGAGGTTGATTTTGTTGCCGGTACTGTGGCGGCCCCCCTGCCTATAGAAGCGAAGTACATAACAGATTTTGACTGGAAAGATAAACGATTCTCCGGCATAAAACTCTTTCTACGCCGTTTCCCCAAGACTAAAAAAGTTCTGCTCGTATCAAAGAGTATTGAAAGAGAAGTAGCTGCTGATTTCGGCGATGTTGTTATTGTTCCGCTATGGAAATTTTTATTGAACTCTGAAAAGTATGTTTTAGAGTAAGAAATACCAAATTATAATAGTTAACCTGCAGTAGATTCCAGTTTTCACTGACTGTCTCGGGCCTGAAACCAAAACCGCTGGAAAATATTTTAATGCCTCAAATAATTTCGATGAAAGTAAACGGGGGATATACATGCGGCAATTACAAGATTTAACTTTATAATTGCCAAAGCAAAATAAACAGTTCTTTGTTATGTTGTTGACTCTTATATATTGATATGTTAAATCTGGCACGAATTGTGAATATAAGTATTTAGGGATTATATATTTGACTGATGCGAGGGGTGTTTTTGGTGAAACATGGACAAAAGGTTGTTGTTTTAATATTTTTCTTATTCAGCTTACAATTTCTCATACTTTCAAAATCAGCATGGTCATCAGACTCAGATATTCGCCTTGTCCATTCTGACAGGAAAGAGGTTACTATTGAACTGACTATCCCTGAATATAGAATAGTACAAAAAAAGGTCGGAGAAACAATATACGATGAAGTTGTATTAGGTGAGTATGGGTATACCAAAGAAGAGGGAAAGCCGGAACTTCCACTCAGGGGGACATTAATAGGGGTGCCGGAAGAGGGTACCGTCACTATTAAGTCTGCCGGTTCTGATTATAAGACAATACATCTTGATCATGATATTTCACCGTATTTATTGCGTATAAAGAGGACTTCGCCTCATGTTATTGATTTAGAGACATATCAGGCTGATGTCTTTTATCCAGGTCAACTTGCAACAGAGGGATTTACCGGTTATATGCGTGACCAGCACGTTAAGCAGATAATCTTTTATCCGGTTCAATATAATCCTGTGAAGCGTGAAGTCAGGATTTATAACCGGATTCGGGTTGAATTATCCTTTGAAAAGCCGATTGAAGGTAATGCAAAGACTCTGAGTCGTAAGGTCAAAAAGGGCAGTCAGCCTGCTGCTGCCGGTGCTTATGAAAAATTACTCAAAGACTCTCTTCTAAATTATGATTCACTCCAAAGATAGATTAGCTGAAACAGGATTAAACCCTCAAAAAGAGAGTTCAATTCAAGTGAGGTTGTTTATCCATCTTATCATACTTATCATGTTTTTTTCCTTGCTCTATGTGGGATTGGGATGCAACAAACCTATCCCTTCGGACAATACTGGCGGCAGTGGGGAAGATAATCCTTCATGGAGTAAACCGGTAGAAATAACAACCGGTACTGGTTTCAATTCATATCATATTTCCATGGATAAAAATGGAACAGCGATAATGGTTTATTCAATATGGGATGAGGCAAAGGGGATAGACAGGATTTTTGCAAAAGTCTATAACCCTGAAACCGGCTGGGGTGAAGATTTACCTGTTGATTCAGGGGTGGAAAAAGGTGATGCAAGAGAACCTTTTGCAGCATGGGACATTTCCGATTCAGGGTCTGCATTTATAACCTTTACTCAGGGTAATGGGATAAAAGACAGGGTTTATGCCAGACGATATACAAAAGGTGCCGGATGGGAGGATAATGTTACTTTATTAAGCATAGATAACGGCAAGAAGTCCGGAGAGCCTCGTATTGCCTTTGATTCATCAGGAAATGCAATGGCAGTGTTTACTCAGGGAGGGAAACTCTATGCAAGTAAATATAATGGTTCCAGTCTTGATTGGGATACTCCTAAAGAAATAAGTGCAGGGACAGGGCCTGTCTATTCTCCTAAAATATGTTTTCTTGAAAGCGGCCAATTCATGGTGTTGTTTTATCAATTAAAGTCATCTACTTTGCACCTTTTTGCCATAAGGTATAACGGTACCTCATGGGGATTAGTTCCTGAACAGATTGATTCAGATTATCATAATTTTTATGAGGCAGTAATGCGGGCAGATGGGTTCGGGAATCTTATGGCGGCATTTTCAGAAGGGGCCGGTAACAAGTTGTATGTAAAAAGGTATTACAATGGATGGAAGGAGGCAAAAGAGATCGGCATTTCTTCAGGCAAGGATGTTAGTATAGCGTACGACATTAACCATAATGCCTCTGTTTTATTTGTACAAGATATTAATGGGTTATCTCATGTATATTCATCAGCCTATACAAACAGTTCTGATACATGGAGCGAACCGGTTGTAATTGATGTGACAGACGGTAGTAATTCGGATAATCCAAGAATAATATTTGATAGTTTAAACCGTGCAACTGCTGTCTATTCTAAGTTGGTTGATGGGATTCCTCATATATTTTCACATCAATTTGACTGGGATTCAGGATGGAAAACTCCAATGCGTATTGATGGGAATAGTACATCTCCGGCATCTTTTCCTGAAATAGTTATGGATTGGCAAGGAGGTGCGTTAGTTTTATTTGCGGTACCGGACATGGTGTCCGGACAGATTTATGCCGTAAAACATACCATTGGTGTTAATTATTAATTAAATATATGAAGTTTGAGAAATTGAATATAAAATTGAATATAAGAAACCCATATAATAAACCAACATGTAACCAAAATATACATATAGAAATTATATAATAAATTCAAGTAGTAATGAGAAAATTATTGTTGCTGTCTCAAAACAATGTAACCTTTATCTACAATATGCGTATTAAATTACCGTCCATTTTTATTTTATTATATTTTTGCTTTGTGCCTCTGTGTCAGGATTACTTTTCTAACTCAGTAATTTTCTTGATAAAGCTAATTAAGTAACCCTGAATATTGTTGGTTTTCCACCCTTTTTAATCATTCTGATATTTCAGGCATGGATTTTGAAGTATATATTTTAATCGTTACAATAGGCTATAGTCGTAAATGTGCATCAAGCATTTTTCAATTTCAAAGGGTGATTAAACAGACAGTATGAATTCAATCAGCGGATACCTGAGTAGCTTCAGTCATGCCTTCGTTAAGGTTTGCCTCATTTTATGTTTATCTGTATTTTTATTCCTTCCTTATGGCAAGGCCAACGCTGCTACAGTTGGGGTGCCCCTTGCAATTACAACAGCAGCCACTGACCAGGATAAGCCTGCAATAGCCTCTGATGGTACAAACTATCTTGTTGTATATCAAAGCGGTACTTCGGGGACTGGAACCGGTATTGATATTTACGGGATTTTTCTAAATTCCAGCGGCGGTGCGGTTAATGTACCTTTTGTTATTTCAAATGCTGCCGGCGACCAGACAATGCCTTCGGTTGCATATAGCAGTACTGGTGCAACATACAAGTTTATGGTGGCTTATCAAAACTCCACCGGGTTGAATGATGTTTATGGCGCCTATGTAAATTTAGTAGGTTCTACAGCTACTGTTACGGCTGTAGGCACAGGTGGTGTAATTGTGGCCGGTACAACGAGAAGGGAAGAAGCGCCTTCCGTGGCATCAGATGGTACCAACTTCTTTGTTGCATACGTTCGCAGCGGTACACAAGTTCGTGTAGTGAGTGTTCCAGGTGGGGGAGGTGCTGTAACCGCCTATACCATCACTACATGGACTGTTCACGCAACAGGTTGTACAGCTCCATGCGGTTTGCCTTCCATTAGTTTTTCAAGCGGTGCCGGCAATTATTTTGTTTCGTATGAATCTTATATAACAGATACTGCTAATGGCGATATTATGGGCGCTACTATTACAACAGGAGGGACAGCGGCCGCACCTATTACTATTGCAAATACGGCAGCAACGTTAAATCGCTACCCTTCAGTTGCATTTTCAAATTTAGCAGGCAGTACCGGCTGGTTGGTTTCCTGGCAGGATGCGAGGAATGGTGCTGCCAATAATGATATATATGGACAGCTCATAACAACTGCCGGTGTCCTTAATGGTGCTAATTTTCCGATCTCTACTGCTGCGAATGATCAAAAGAATCCAAGGGTAGTGCACGATGGTATAAATTTCTTTGCAGCCTGGCAGGATATGAGGAGCGGTGCAGCATACGGAGAGATTTATGGGACAGGTATATCGTCTGCTGGCGCTATCCTTTCTACTGCCGGTTATCCCATTGCTTCAGGAACGCTTAATAATAAACAAAATCCTGCTATTGGGGCATTAGGCAGTGGTTTCTTAACAGCGTGGGGGCAGGGTACAATTCCAACAACATTTGATCTCTATGGTCAATTGGCAAATCAGCCTGGGATTACGGGGCTGAGCCTAACATCAGGATATGTTGGGAATACTATTACAGCAACCGGTAATAATTTTGGGGTAACAACAGATACATTTAATTTCGGCGGGACAGCGGCATCTACCACAAGTTGGGCAAACACTTCCATTAATTTTACGGTGCCGAATGGAAAGATAGCCGGTAACTATTCTGCGTCTGCAACTGTCGGGGGGTGGAATAGTAATTCCCAGACTTTTACAGTCCTGAATTCTCCTCCAACGGCAAATGCAGGGACACCTCAATCAGTTAATGAAAATACACTCGTTACCTTAAATGGGTCTGCAAGCACTGACCCGAACGGGGATTCAATAAGTTACATCTGGACGCAGATAGGCGGAACCGCAGTTACGCTCTCTAGTTCCACTGCTGTAATGCCGACGTTTACAGCGCCTGCTGTAACCACTGCAACCATTTTAACCTTTCAGTTGATTGTTAATGACGGGACTATTAACAGCACTGCCTCTACAGTGACAGTGACGGTCAATAATGTAAATCAGCCGCCGGTATTAAACACGATCGGTGCAAAGAGCGTAAATGAGGGAGGCAATCTTAATTTTACAATAAGCGGCAGTGACCCTGATGGAGACCCGATTACCTACTCAGCAACGGGTTTACCTTCAGGTGCAACATTTAATACATCCACACAGGTGTTTGACTGGACACCGACATACAGCCAGTCAGGCAGTTATAATGTGACATTTACAGTGAGCGACGGTTTATTGAGTGCAAGCGAGGTAGTGACCATAACGGTAAATAATGTGAATCGTGCACCTGTATTAAATGTGATTGGGGCAAAGAATGTTAATGAGGCGGCTAATCTGAACTTTACAATAAGCGGCAGTGACCCTGATGGTGATGCAGTTACCTACTCGGCAGCAGGCTTACCAACAGGTGCTACATTCAATACATCAACAAGGGTATTTGACTGGACACCGACATACACTCAATCCGGCAGTTACAATGTGACATTCACTGTTAGCGACGGTTCATTGAATGGAAGCGAGGTAGTAACCATAACCGTTAATAATGTAAACCGCTCACCGGTATTAAATGCAATTGGTGCAAAGGGTATAAATGAGGGGAGTAATCTTAATTTTACAGTGAGCGGCAGTGACCCTGATGCAGACCCTTTGACTTATTCGGCAACGGGTTTACCGACAGGTGCAACATTTAATACATCCACAAGGGTGTTCGACTGGACACCAACTTACAGTCAGTCCGGCAGTTACAATGTGACATTCACTGTGAGTGACGGTTCATTGAGTGCAAGTGAGGTAGTGACTATAACAGTAAATAATGTGAACCAAGCCCCTGTGTTAAATGCTATAGGCGCTAAGGCAGTAAATGAGAATGTTAATCTTAACTTTACAATAAGTGGGAGCGACCCTGATGGTGATGCAGTTACCTACTCAGCAACCGGAGTACCGACAGGTGCAACATTCAATACATCAACCAGGGTGTTTGACT
>JACRGV010000020.1 GCA_016212215.1 Nitrospirota bacterium | reverse complement strand
TTCGGTCAGGTTTGAGTGCGACCGATTGAGCAAACCCGAAGGCGTAGTTGAATCTACGCTGAGGGGTTGCGATTGAGGAGCACACAAAGATGGCCGGAAGATGAGATGCATAAATGTATAGGTTATTTCATGACAGACCCTTAACTCAATTAGCACAATATTCTTCTTCCCACCCTCTCCTTAAGTAAGGGAGGCATGTTTCGGATATCCTGCGCTCCTGTCGCAAAGTGGTTCACATCTGTGCGTAACAGACATGCCATATCCTCTTCACGTGGTATCCGCATGACAGAAGGCATTTTATCCGGAGCGATTGCTCTTGCCTTCTCTTCCACTTCCTTTCGGGAATCCCCTACAGCTACCAGAGTTTCATTGACCACAGCCACATACTTTCCTGCATATTTTGTTACAAGCTCGCCGAAGTGTTCTACTACCCACAGGTCATCCTTGTCCATGAGTTCCTCCTTTTGGATGCAGCACAATTTACATAAACAAAGATACTCTGACCACGGTTGTGAGTCAAGGATAAAAGGATCAGGATAAAAGGATCACATGAAAAAGGATCACAGGATAAAAGGGTTACACTATACCAATAAATTTGTAGTAGACCCGATTTGACTCCTTATCCAGAATTGTGTGATACTGTTTGTATTACAATTCAGGTAGAGGAGATGATAAAAAAATGAGCATGAGCGTCCGCCTTGATAAAGAGACAGAGACTATTCTAAACAAGACAGCAAAGATTCTTCAAACCAACAAAGGAAAAGTGATTAAGCGGTCACTGCGGGAATATTGCACCCGCATTATTGAGGAGAATAGGAATCACCCTTACGAACTCATTTCAGATCTTATAGATAAAGAAGGGAGCGGCAGTGGTGACCTTTCAAGCAGAGGAGAAGAGATTCTACGGAAGGCATTTAGGAGGAAAGATTGATAATAATAGATACAGGCCCTATCATTGCCTTCTTCGATAAGGATGACCGGTATCATAGTCATTGTATAGAAATACTCAAGGGGATAAAAGAACCCCTTATCACAACATGGCCTGTTATTACTGAGGCATTTTACCTTCTGAATTTTTCCGCTAACATCCAGGATGACTTATGGCAGTTTATTCAAAGGGGAGGTATAAGGATAGAACAATTAGAGGAAAATATCTATTTCAGAATCAGAGAATTGATGAAAAAATACCATGACCTGCCTATGGACCTTGCTGATGCAACCTTAGTAGTATTGGGAGAAGAAAAAAGGCTTTCAACAGTATTTACACTTGATCATAAGGATTTTTCTATATATAAGCCTCGCCATAAAAAGCGATATACACTGATTCCACCTGGTGTGTAAGAAATCTTAACCTTTAACTCCTGCCCATTCAATTAGATCATTTTGACATAAAAAACTCATTTAGTGATCACAATCTGGATGACAGAGAGTGAAAATAATATCACAAAATTCATAACCATGTATCCAAACAAAAGGAGAAAGCAATGAAATACAAATTATTTGTAGAGGTAGTATTAAAAAAGGATATTCCTGGAAAAAAATTGCAAAAAGGTGATGTTGCCACAATAGTAGAGTTCCACCAGGTTTCTGATGGGGAAGACGGATATTCCTTAGAAGTCTTTAATGCACTTGGTGACACCATAGCTGTAATAACACTTGAGGAATCTGCCATTGAATCATTAACGGCAAACGAGGTATTAAGTGTCCGTGAGCTGGCCTTAACGTAGTAAAATAATTTTTATTTTCTTAAAAAAATCTCCAATCTGTGACGAATTTGTGACTTTCAGTGTGCTATAGTCGCTTTAATTGTCAGAAATATTACAGCACCTTCTATCAGGGCAAACTGTCCGTGAGGGCAGGGCGCAAAGCCACGGGGCTTATCCAATGTTTTTCTTCCTTGAAATTCCCCCCTTTGAAAAAGGGGGGGGGATTTAAACGGTAGGATAACCAAGCCAGCCGAGGTGACAATAATTGTGTGGTTATTGTTATATTGGCGGTCCGGCTTTTTTTGCGTAAGCTAAAATAAATTCTATTGATGAGGAAATTGTGCGTAAGTCTATTCTGAAATGTATCTTTGTATATCTTTTCCTGCCATTTTCCCTGATGGCATTTACTTTACTCGTAGGAAGTCAACCTCTACATGCTGAACTCATAGACAGAGGTGGTGGGATGATCTATGACACGGATCTCAATATCACCTGGCTTAAAGACGCCAATTATGCAAAGATATCAGGATATGATGCAGATGGGTTGATGACATGGAGTGAGGCCATGACCTGGGCGGACAACCTGGTCTATGGGGGCTACAGTGACTGGCGGCTACCTGTTACACTCCAGCCTGATCCCAGTTGTATTTGGCCATTAACAAGTAATGGTTTTAACTGCAGGGGTAGTGAGATAGGGCATCTTTACTACACAGAGCTTGGGAATTTGGGTGGCCCAGGAAGCCCACTGCCCAATACAGGTCCCTTTAGCAATATCGACCTGAGTTATGCATCTTACTGGTCAAGTACGTTATGGGCTACTGATCCTTACTTTGCTTGGAACTTCTATTTTGGCTATGGCGAGCAGAAGTCGAATGATAAGTTATCCAACTACTATTATGCTTGGGCAGTGCGAGATGGCGATGTAATATCAAGTTCTACTGACTCCACTCCGCCATCTCCAGTCCCAAATTTTTCTGCCAGTCCATTATCCACGTCAGAAATTCGATTAACTTGGAATGTGCCTTTTGATAATGTAGGAGTGTTTGGATATATAATTAAAAAATTTCAAGGAACAACACATTTAGATCCAGATATTATCATTTCTGGTTCGCATACTTCATATAAATACACAGGATTATTGACTAACACAACATACAAGTTTGTCATTATTGCCTACGACTCAGCAGGCAACAGATCAGAAGAAAATGCACTATTAAGTAAGCTCAACCCTCTCCGAATCTACTCCTCCTCCCCCATCCAATCTGACGGAAACGGAGAAGATCCTCGAGACAGATCCTACAGATCCTGCGCATGTATCGAACTTGAAATACATTCAAACCGCCATAGAGAGATATTACAACGATAAACTACAGTACCCTAAAACCTTGGATGAACTTGTTCCGATGTACTTAAATGTCTTACCTAAGTATTCATCGAGTAAAAACTATTTTTATGCTTACTATCCAGCAGGCACGCCCAAATCATATCATTTAGGTGCACCTTTGGGTGGACGCAATGCGACTGATCCGGAAGCATTCAAATCGGATGCGGATTTTAATTCTGAAAGAGCGGGCTTAGTAGGTGGATTTACTGGTATGGATCCGGTGTATGATTTGACAGGAGGAAGCATTCCCAATATTACTTCCATAAATCCTTCTTTAATTGGAACCGGAACTTTTAATCTGACTATTGATGGTGTCAACTTTGATAGCGGAGCGGTAGAGCAGGTCTATAACACCGATGGCACCTTTATGGGACATGGTGCCATCAAGAGCAGGACTGCTTCACAGATCGTTGTTGTGGAATATATGAACGGCGTAACGCCTGGCGACTATACAGTATATGTCAAAAACTCCGACGGCCAATGGTCTAACGGAGTAACGCTAACCATAACAAACTCGACTATAGCTCCTACTGACAAATTTCTAACATACCTCAATCCTGACCCTTACGGCGACTCAACGAGAGTCTACTGGATTCAAAATAATAAAAGATATCATGTGATTGATAGCACTTTAATAGATACTATGAGATACAGCAGTATAGCCGGCTGGAGCTGGCAGGGAGTTTATACTGTTTCCAATGCATACACACCTGCCCCTGATTTTATTTCTACTGCCAGCGAATCAAATGGGATGTTTATAAGATTATACGGCGGGACGGATGTCTATAAAATCAATAACGGACAAAAGGAATATGTTTCTAATGCGGTTTGCCAGCAAGTAAACTGTTGGCCTGATGTTATTGATGTGCCTCAAACCTATTTAGATATGTTCCCGACATCTGGTACAACTACCGTCATTTCTTTGGCAATGAACGATTGGATGAAGCTGTACTGTGGCCCGTGGGAGAATACGGTTGATGGATTAAAAGTGTATGGGACTGATTATAGAATTAATAATCAAATACTTTCAAAAACTATATACAATTTTATCGGCAAAGAATTATTTATAAAATGGAAGGCCAATAACGGAGGCTCATTTTCCGCATTTGGGCCGGGGCTTTTTGGTGTCCTTGACTTAGGAGACAATTTTTCCTCTCCTAGTGCTTGTTGCCAAACTTACACAAAAGCTATTGCAAATGATACATGGTACTACACGAGGATTAAAATAAATCCTGACAAGACCTTTAATCATGTGACATCTACAAATAACTACGACATTAATGGAGGATCTGTATTCGTCAGTGAAACGAAAACAATTCCTGATGCTCAATGGCAGTTCATTGATAAGACTCAGATATATTTCCGATCCGGTGATCAATATGCAGGAGCAAGTTCTTATTTTGTGATTGCCGAAGTAAAAACAGATGCAATACCTGTAACGATTAGTTATGGAAGCACTGTGACTTATGATTTTGAAGATGGTTTAATACCGGCGTCCTTTCATAGCACGGGCAATTGGACAGTTACTAATGACGGATATAATTCATCACATTCTCTATATATAAATACCAGTCAGAATTCAAGCATTTCTCTGGATGTCACTGATGCCGTAGCAGTAAGTTTTAAGATTAGAGTGAATATACCTACATACTCTGGCATTGGATTTACTATACCTGGTTATATAGCACTGTCAGAGTCAGGAGACAATTTCCAGTGCTGGAATGATTTACATTTTATTGTTCCTGGCTCCGGTATTAAGACATTGATTTGGAATTTTAGCAATTGGGGCGGAGGAGCTGGACAGGCATGGATAGACGATATCAAGATATACTATGCTGGCTCTGCGCGGACGATCCACGGCAAAGTAACTCAAAATGGCGTTGGCTTGAGTGGTGTATCCTTGACTATAACCGACCTCACCTCTACTATAACTACCACCGCATCGGATGGAACCTACAGTTTTACCAACCTGGCCGATGGCAGCTATACAATTACTCCGACCTTGAATTGGTATGCCTTCACACCTGCAAGTAAACCAGTGACAGTGGCAGGCACAGATGTAACAGGAGTTGATTTTTCTGCCGAAGACAGTATGCCGCCTTCTATGCAGGTTACAACAAATGGGAGTAGTGTCCAGCCTTCATGGTCTCTTGATGGCAGTCGCATTGTTTATCAAAGTACCACAAATGGAATAACGAATATCCGGACGATTAATATCAATGGAACCGACCAAAAGCAGATTACGAATATGCCCGGTATCCTTTATGGCATTAATAGAAGTGCATGGGGACCAGTGTACCAACCCAATAGTGACCAGATTTATTATATAGACAATTCGCCAACAGGGGCAGATTATCACTGGATCGCAAAAACTTCAAATAATGGTTCTACAGGGAGAACCCCAATAATGAAGGTCCCTGGAGGGAATACTTTTTCGGCACCAAAATTTTCACCGGATGGAAGTAGATTTTGTTATGTGCAGTATAACCCTTATTCAACTACTAAGTTTTCGATTATGATCGCAAATGCTGATGGATCAAACCCTCAATTAATCATGGGGAATAACAATATCAATTATGCTTGGACTCATAGTGTTTCCTGGGGTAGAGGAATCAATAGAGTATAATAAAAGGGGACAGATTTATTTTACACCTTATAAAAATAAATCTGTCCCTGAAATCAGTGCTGAAATCAGTGTAATACCTGCCTTGACCGCCTTATCTGTGCTGTGTTATTCTGCCGTGCATGAAATTAAGGCCGGTAAATTCTAAGGGACTTAATCAAAGAGTTCTTGAAGAAATTGGCGTAATGGAGTAATATTCCACAATGTTTAAAAAAGTTCTTATAGCTAACAGGGGTGAGATTGCCTTACGGATAATCAGGGCATGTAAGGAATTGAATATCCCTACTGTTGCCATTCATTCTGAGGTAGATGCGATTACCCTTTATGTTAAGAAGGCGGATGAGTCTTGCCTTGTAGGCCCAGGGCCTGTTGCAGGCTACCTTAATATCTACAGGATTATTGACCTTGCTACACAAAAAGGTGTGGACGCCATTCATCCGGGATATGGGTTTCTTGCAGAGAACCATGAGTTTGCTGAGGCTTGTCAGGAGAACGGGATTACATTTATCGGCCCGTCTCCTGATGCTATGAAAAATATGGGGGACAAGATACTTGCCCGTCAGATGATGAAGAGGGCGGGTGTTCCTGTTGTGCCTGGTATAGAACACGCAATTGATTCTGCATCTGACGCAGAAAAGATTGCAGGGGATATAGGTTATCCTGTAATGCTGAAGGCAGCAGCAGGGGGCGGCGGCAGAGGGATAAGATTGTGCCGCACACCTGAAGAGTTAAAGAAAAACTTTGAGATTGCTTCGTCAGAGGCACTCAAGGCATTCGGTAAGGGTGACGTTTATATTGAAAAATATATCGAGTGTCCGAGGCATATTGAATTCCAGATACTAGCTGATAATTACGGTAACGTTGTTCATCTCGGTGAACGTGATTGTTCTATTCAGAGGCGGCATCAGAAGTTAATCGAAGTAGCACCTTCACCTTTTCTTGACCCTGATTTAAGGAGACGGATGGGCGAGGCCGCAGTTAAAGCGGCAAAGGCCGCGGGTTATACCAATGCAGGGACTATTGAATTTCTTGTGGATAAAGATAAGAACTTTTATTTCCTTGAGATGAATACCCGCGTGCAGGTGGAACATACCATAACTGAAGAGGTTACAGGTATTGATATAGTTAAAGAGATGATCAGGATTGCCGCAGGTAAAAGGCTTTCTGTAACTCAGGAAGATGTGAAGATAGACGGCTATGCCATTGAATGTAGGATAAATGCCGAGGACCCGAGAAATGGGTTCCTGCCGACAACAGGAAGGATTAGTGCATACTACTCACCGGGTGGATTCGGTGTCAGGATAGATGGTAACGTGTACAGGGGCTATGTTGTGCCTCCATACTATGATTCCATGCTTGCGAAGATGACTGTCTGGGGCAGGACATGGGATGAGGTTGTGGCAAGGACAGCAAGGGGTCTGGATGAATTTGTGATAAGGGGTGTTAAGACCACTATACCGTTTTACAGGATGATAATGAGGGATGCGTCTTTTAAAAAGGGGGAGTTTGATACTCATTATATTGAAAATAGGTTCAATGAATTGTTATATGAAGATGAGATGGAAAAGATAGACATGGTGTTTGCAATAGCCGCGGCAATAACGGCGTATTCGTATAGATAACTCCAATATTCCCTCCCCCTTGACGGGGGAGGGGCAGGGTGGGGGTGAGCATAGTCAGATAGGCTATATGTAGAAGTCAGAAGTAAGCGGTAAGAAGAAAAATAGATTGGAGATTAAATTGAAGAATAAGAAGAGAAAGGTATTTGTCACAGATACAACTTTAAGGGATGCACATCAGTCTTTACTGGCTACCCGACTTAAAACGGCTGATATGCTTCCGATTGCCCATAAGATTGATCAGGTGGGCTACTGGTCTGTGGAGATGTGGGGCGGTGCAACATTTGATTCAAGCATGAGGTATCTGAAGGAAGACCCATGGGAGAGGATAAGACTGCTTAAAGAACAGATGCCGAATACCCCTTTTCAGATGCTTCTTCGCGGACAGAACCTCGTTGGGTATCGCCACTATTCTGATGATGTAGTTGAGGCATTTGTTGAACATGCAATTTCAAACGGTATTCAGATACTCAGGATTTTTGATGCCTTGAATGACTTCAGGAATATCAAGGCAGCAGTAAAGGCTACATTAAAAAATGGCGGAAAGGTTGAAGGAACTATCTGCTACACTATCAGCCCTGTGCATAATAATGCGGCATTTGTTGACATGGGGAAGAGGCTTGAGGATATGGGGTGCGATACAATCTGCATCAAAGATATGGCGGGCCTTCTTTCACCGTATGATGCCTTTGACCTGGTCAGTGAACTGAAAAAGTGTGTCTCCATTCCGCTTCATCTTCATACCCACGATACAAGTGGGATGTCAATTGCAACTTATGTAACGGCTGTTGAGGCAGGTCTGGATATAGTTGATACGGCAGTATCTACACTTGCATCCGGTACATCTCAGCCGCCGGTAGAGACTTTTGCAAATATTTTGAGACGTTCAACTAAATACACGGCAGAGCTTAACCTTGAATTAATCTCAGAGATTGCGGAATATTTCAGAGATGCCCGTAAAAAATACAAGGCGTATGAAAGTGAATATACAGGGGTTGACCCGGGCGTGCTTATATACCAGATACCCGGCGGCATGATCTCAAATCTTGCGTCCCAGTTAAATGAACAGCAGGCATTAGGAAAGATGAAGGATGTATTATTAGAGGTACCGAATGTCAGGAAGGAGTTCGGCTATCCGCCGCTTGTTACACCGATGAGCCAGATAGTAGGGACACAGGCCGCCCTGAATGTTGTTACAGGCGAAAGATACAAGGTGATAACTACAGAGACCAAAAATTATTTTAAGGGTCTGTACGGCAGGCCGCCTGCCCCGATAGATGAGGAAATCCGCAGGAAGGTTATCGGTGAGGAGGAGTTTATTGAAAAAAGGCCGGCAGACCTCCTTGAACCTGAGATGGAGAAACTTACAGCAGAGGTAGGTGATAAGGCAAAGTGTGTTGAGGATGTGCTCTTATATGCACTCTTCCCAAAGGTTGCCCTTGATTTTTTTGATGCGAGGGAGAAGGGGATAAAGCCTGAAGAGGCAGTAGTGAACGGGACAGTAAATTCGACTGATAATAATGAAGAGCCTGCACTTGCCCATCTTGCTCCAAGTGAGTTTAATATCAAACTGCATGGTGAGACTTATCATGTTAAAGTAGGGGGTATGGGCCATCCAAGTGAAGGGGGGAGGCCTTATTTCATATATGTTGATGACCAGTTGGAAGAGATACTTGTTGACTCACTCGTTGAAGTAGTCCCAAGTGTATCAGGTGTTATAGATGCGAAGGCCACAGGACATTCTATCAGGCCAAAGGCAAGGGAAGAAGGAGACGTTACAACCCCAATGCCCGGTACGGTTGTCAAGATAAAGGTAAAGGTCGGTGATAATGTCGAGGCCGGCGATACAGTGCTTATTGTTGAGGCTATGAAGATGGAGAATGAGGTACATACGCCAATCTCGGGGAAGGTTGAGAAGATTCATGTATCAGAAGGGGACTCTGTCAATCCTGATGAAGTTCTTGTCGTGATAAGGCAATGACCACATATTCCCTCCCCTTCAAGGGGAGGGTCAGGGTGGGGATGGTGTCTTGTGGATAGAAGTAAGAAGTAAGACTGTGAATGGTGAATAGAAGAAAGAAGCAAGAAGAAAAAACATAACATTGCATACAGATATAAATTCAATTCTCCAGCAGATCGCCGTCATGGCAATCCCTGTCATATTTGCGATTACGCTTCATGAGGCTGCGCATGGGTGGGTTGCATATAAATTTGGTGATTCCACAGCCAAGTATGCAGGAAGATTAACATTAAATCCGATAGCCCATATTGACCCGTTCGGGACTATAATCTTACCGATTATCACCTACTTATTTGCAGGGGTTGTGATAGGTTCTGCAAAACCGGTCCCTGTAAATTTTAATAATCTCAGGAATCCTAAAAGGGATATGATCTGGGTCGGCGCAGCAGGGCCGGCAGTAAACCTTTTAATGGGATTAGGTTGTGGAATCCTGTTTCAGGTATTGTTCTTTATGTTCAGGACAGGTTCAGTAAGGTCAGGCATTGCCTCTGTAATCCTTCTCCCTGTAATGCTGATGCTAAAAGAAGGTATAAAATGGAATGTCCTGTTAATGGTATTTAACCTTATCCCTGTCCCGCCGCTTGATGGAAGCAGGATATTGGTAGGATTGTTACCTTACAAACAAGCCGAGGCCGTCAGCAGACTTGAACCTTATGGAATGTTAATAATAACATTTCTGGTATTTCTAAACCCGCTTGGGTTTATGTCGCGGATTATATGGCCTATCATGAGCATATTGACAAGGCTGTTTGCGGGGATGCCTGTGTTTTAAATACAGTGAGCAGTAAGCAGTTAGAAGTAAGCAGGTAACAGAAGATAGATCACCTCTCATATTCCCTCCCCCTTGACGGGGGAGGGGTAGGGAGGGGGTGAGGGGGGATTAAGGGGAGGGTGAGCTAAGACAATCATGAAAAAACGTGTTTTGAGCGGTATGAGACCAACGGGTAAACTTCATCTGGGGAATTTCAGCGGTGCACTCGATAACTGGCTGAGGCTTCAGGAAGAATATGAATCATTCTTTTTTATAGCAGACTGGCATGCACTTTCTACTGAATATGCGGGTGCTTCACATTTAAGGGAATTCACTCAGCACATGCTTGTGGACTGGCTGTCGGCAGGGCTTGATCCGCAGAAGTGTACTATCTTTATTCAGTCACAGGTTCCGGAACATGCAGAACTACATATATTATTTTCAATGATTACGCCGTTGTCATGGCTTGAAAGGGTTCCTACTTATAAAGAGCAGCAGCAGGAGCTGAAAGAAAAGGACTTGTCTACTTACGGCTTCTTAGGCTACCCGCTCCTTCAGTCTGCAGACATACTTGTTTACAAAGCAGATTTTGTGCCGGTGGGAATTGACCAACTGCCTCACCTTGAACTTACAAGAGAGGTAGCAAGGAGGTTCAATTTTCTCTACGGCAATGTATTCCCTGAACCACAGGCCCTAATGACTGAATACCCCAAGTTACCGGGGACCGATGGCAGGAAGATGAGTAAGAGTTACAACAACGCAATCTATTTATCTGATACAAAAGAAGATATATGGGAAAAGCTCAGGACAATGGTGACTGATACTAAACGGGTTAAAAGGACAGACTGCGGTGACCCTGAGGTATGTCCTGTCTTTGCACTTCACAGGGTATATTCTTCGCAGGACATCATTCAGAAGGTGGATACAGAATGTAGAAGGGCCGGCATCGGATGTATTGACTGCAAGAAGTGGCTTAACAATTCTTTGATAGAGAGGCTTGAACCAATAAGAGAGAGACGTGCACAATATAGCAACCATCCTGATATTGTTAAAGATATAATTGAACAAGGTGCAAAAAAAGCCCGCGAAGTTACCTCAGTAGTGCTTTCAGAGGTAAGGGAAGCAGTAGGTATATAAGATCCCTTGTTATTCCCTCTCCCTCAGGGAGAGGGTTAGGGTGAGGGTGGTAATTCCACCTCACCATTCTATCCGCTAAGTTTATAGAATGGTGAGGTGGAATTACCTTTTTTACTGCACAGTAGTAGTCCCGCTTTTTACGTATGAATAGTTCAATGCCTTGTCATAAGCCTGTATCTTGTAAGTATAAATACCTGCCGGTACGATGACTCCTGCATTGTTTCTGCCAAGCCACTTTACTGAAGTGACCGTACCTGCGGAAGTACATGGTACCGATGTCTTAAGGATGTTTTTTACCATTACATTTGCTGAATTGAATATCTTAAGTATAACCGAGCATGTACCTGACAGATTGTCGGACAATGTAAATCCAATTGTAGATGCCTGTCCGAGGTTAGGGCTAAATGGGTCTGGGGTGTCCGAAACTCCACTGACCACTGGCTTAGCGGTATCTAATCTGATCCAGTCAACGTATCTTAATGATATATTACCGGCATTATCTCTGAAACGGACGTATACAGCCCTGTAGCCATTGCCTGGATTTAATGTCCATGCCTTAGTGGTTGCATAAGGCTCCCATAGTTCTGTGTCAAATACACCATCGTATGAAATCTGCATGTCCTTACATCCCCCGCCGCCGGGAATGTTATCAATACAGCTTAAGGAGAGGGTTACAGAAGTGGTTTTTGTCCAGACATTACCACTACTGATAATGATTGCACCGACTATGCTTGCAGTATCTGTAAATTCAGCGGTACAGGTCTTTGCTGCATCCATAGTCACAATACCATCAATGCAATCTGCATTACCGCTCCATCCGGCGAAATAGTAACCTGCATCAGGGGTTGCAGTTAGTGTTACAACCGCACCTGCGTCAAAGATTGCCAGACAAGATGCGCCGCAATTAATCCCTGGTATGTCGGATGTAACTGTGCCTGTCCCAACCCCTGATTTTGTAACTTCGAGACGGTTGATTGGGTTTATATTTACTGCCGCATTCTGTGCCCCGATAAAATCACCCACTGCACCCGGGCAGTTCAACGGGTTATCACATAACACCTCATTGTCTTCAGGAATTACCGGCCCCAGGTATTTATAGAACTCATAACGCCTGGTTACTGACTTGTTGCCGGCACCTGCTTGTGCCTCGCGAATCTCCACTTCTCTGCTACTATGTGGTTTTCCAGCCGGAGGAGATTGCATAAGCTTCCACTCTACCTCTACCTGTATAGGGTCCTGACCATCAGGGACTGCAGGGTTACCAAGAACAAGGGCGTCGAGATTTGCCGGAATCGGTGATTCAGTCTTGAAGACCTTAGCCCAAATAGGTGTACCCCATTGTGGTATTGGAACAACCGGGTCCGGCGCCGGGGGAGGAGGAGCAGGGATTACAGCCCTGACAACAGGAGGAATAACCGGTTGGGGGATAACGTTCCATACCGGTGCAGGGATACTTACATTACTGCCGAATGGTGTCAGTGTACCGGGTGCACTGGTGTTTTCTATTAACCAACGGTAAATGGTCTTTGTCGGGTTCCTCATCAGAGATACACCGAAGTGTTCACAACCGCTGTTTGGGTAATTTGGGTCACCGTGTGTCCAGCACTGATGTCCCAGAGTAACTGGAGTCGGGCTTGGGGCCAGAGGTGTTGTTGCTGCCCAGCCTGTTCCGGGATTGTATGGACTTGCATACCGGACAATTACCCCGGTTGGTGTAGGTACCAGCGTCGGGTTTCCATAGCGTTGATATGGGGCGCCAAAGGTGTAAACTACATCTGACGATGAAATGCCTTCAAGCTCGATCTCAAAACCATGACCTTCATGGCCTGTGTCATCAATAACATCAAAATTGCTCAGGGTACCGTAAAGGGTAGTGGCCTGAGTTGTATTACCTGTTGCCAAAATAATCATCAAGGCAAAAAACAATGCGTTAAACAGTGGTGATTGTAATCGTTTCATAGTGCTCTCCTTTATATTATGAGTTCTAAGACTAATGTAGTCTTAGAAATAAGAGGACTATAATAGTCTTATTATCTATCATAAGTCAAGAACTTTCTTTATAAGAAATAAGTGAGAATCAATGACAGATATGAATGGGTTTTTCTTATGTTTTACTTCTTATGTCTTACTTCTAACTTCTTGCTTCTGCTTACTGCTTACTATGACAACGGTAGTCTTACAATAAATGTTGTTCCTTTGCCTTCTTTACTTTCAACCTCTATATCTCCGTTATGTGCCTCAATTATCTCTTTTGTAAGTGTCAGGCCCAGTCCCATGCCCTGTATCTTTGTAGTATAGAATGGATCAAATATGTGTTTTCTTATTTCTTCTGGAATGCCGCTGCCTGTGTCTTTAATCTTTATCTGTGCAAAAGGTATTTTGTCTTGATCTACAATACTGCTTTCTATTGTCAGCGTACCTCCAACCGGCATGGCCTGAATTGAATTGTTCATAATGTTTATCATAGCCTGTTTGATTTGTGCTGAGTCAATGGAAATTAACGGTATGTCCGATGATAATGTTTTTCTTGTATTTATGAATTTATCTGTAAATGAGTCTTTATAAAGTGCAATAATCTCTTCTAATATGTTGTTCAGGTCACCGGGCTGTGTTACAGGCTTTATCTCTTTTGTAAAGTAGAGTATGTTGTGCAGGAGTTTTTCCAGCCTGTCAATCTCTTTTACAATAATGTTGGAGTAATTCTTTAATGGTGAATCCTCTTCCAATCTTCTGGAGATTAGCCTGGCAAATCCCCCTATAGGAACAAGAGGGTTTCTAAGCTCATGTGCTATCTGTGAGGACATCTTTCCTACAAGTGCAAGTTTTTCAGATTTCACAAGGTTTGTCTGAAGTCTTTTCATTTCAGTGATATCCCTTGAGATGAAGATTACTCCAAGGTATTCCTCACCATGCATAATCGGGGAGAAGTTGGCAAATATTGTTTTGTTGCCTGATCGGATTTCACCGGAGTATGAAGTCAGTTTTCCTGCACGCATATCTGCAATTAATTGAATGGCCTTTTTATGGGAGTCTGCAGAATGTGCATACTGGAAATCCTTTCCGATCCATTCATCCTTTTTAATATCAAATATTGTTTCTGCAGCATCATTTATGAAGGTAAGCTTATTATCCTGATTGGTAAATATAACGCCATCTGCTATGCCGCTCAGCATTGCCTCAAGATGGCTTTTGCTCTCTTCCAGTTCTATTGTCCTCTGTTCCACCATTGATTCAAGCTTCTGCGAATATTCTTTGAGTTCGTTCTGGGCGGTCTTTAATCCGGTGATGTTTTTACTTATTCCTACAGTGCCGATTACCTTGCCGTTTTCATCCTTTAATAATGATAGGGAAAGGCTGATGTCAATTACACCTCCATCTTTTCTTACAAGCTGTGTCTCAAAATTTTTTATCATCTCAGAACTTTTAATAATCCCTATGACCTTCTCCCTGTCTGCTTTATTAAAATAATAATCAGCCATAATGGTTCCAATTACTTCATGGCTTTTATACCCTAACATTTTCTCAGCACCTTCATTAAAGGTAACAATTTTCCCATCCATGTCGGTTGTTATAATCATATCAGTCGAGTATTTAAGTATGCTCTCAAGATAATTTTTTGTTTTCTCAAGTTCAATAGTCCTGTCGCTTATCTTTGCTTCAAGAGTGTCGTAAGATTCTTTAAGGGAGTCACTCATCTTATTAAAACCGTATGCAAGCGATTCAAGCTCATCCCCTGTATGTATAGTGATCTTGTAACTCAGGTCTCCGCCTGATACCTTGTCTATTCCGCTGTGCAGTATATTTACCGGCCTCAACAGCATCTTCCTTGCTGTAATTAGGCCGAGAAGTGTAAGCAGCATGACTATAAGAGAATCAAAAAAGAGGGCCTTTTTCATAAGTTGGTAAAGCGGTGCAAATGTTTCCTTTGGATCCTGACGAACAAACGTATACCATTTCCTTCCTCCGAGACTTTCTGTACCAAAAGAATTTGTATATGGCAGTTCACTAAATCCTATTATAGAATTTTTCCCGCCGTGTGCATCATCATGAGCAATAGCCCGGTCGTTTTTCTTGTTTTTAAAGAGATTAATCAATGAATTATTGAAATAATGTTCTGCCGGAGGGAGGAGTGCACAGATAAGCGGTGTTCCATTAGAATCTACCAGCATACCATGCCCGGTTTTGCCGAATCCCATTTCACGGATAAAATCAAAGAATAGGTCAACATTCATTACACTTCTGATACCGCCGACAATCCTGCCGTTTGCCGGGTCTGACACAGGGATTCCAATGTCAAAAGCCCTTACACCCCGAATCTTATCAAAATATATATTACTTACATATACACTTCCCTTTCCATTGCTGTATGTTACTTTCCACCAATGCTCATCCGATTGATCCGGATTGTAATAGCCGGTACTATGGCTGTCGCCGGCAATTATCCTGCCCCTGTCATTTACAATAAAAAGACCGAGGTGTTCTTTTTCCTCTTCCATATAGCTAAGATAATAGGTGAGATAGACATCAAGAGAATCCCTGCTGTTTTCTTTGACACCTTTAATAAAAGTCTTGTTTGATGCCAGATATTTAAAGGTAGTAATCTCTTCCTTTAATGTACTGTCAAACCTCTCGGCTGTTTTTTTTGCGATCTCTGCAAAATCGCTTCCTGTAACATTTATTAAGACGTCTTTAACATGGTAGTAAGTTACAAGCAGGCTGGCTGTCAGAAATATAAGACTGGAAAAAAGGATGGCCGAAACCACCTTCTTCTGTATACTCATTTATTGAACCTTTCTAACCACAGTATAATCCTTGTGGATAAGCAGGGTCAACAGAAGTTTGAAGTATTGGGTCAGGTGTGTTATAACAGCAGGTAATAGGCTGAAGTCTGAAGGTAGGTGCAAGAAGGTGGAAGCAAGAAGCAAGAAGTAAGAAGTAAGAAAAAGTGTGATGTTTATATAATTTTCGTAATTTCCCCTCCCCTTGCGGGAGGGCTGTAATAATGTTCCTTCCAAATTCCTCCCCCACTTGCAGGGGGAGGCAGGAGGGGGGGAAGGGGAGGGGTAAAGGAGAGTATGAAGAAGATATTTTATATTTTTATTATGATCTTAATTTTGGGTGTATCAGGGTGTGGTTATAACAAGATGCAGGCAAATGAAGAGGGAGTGAAGGCGGCATGGGGGGATGTGGAGGCGTCTTATCAGAGGAGAAATGACCTTATACCTAATCTTGTTGAGGTTGTGAAAGGATATGCAAAACACGAAAAGGATGTGCTTATACAGGTAACAGAGGCAAGGGCTAAGGTCGGAAGTATTCAGATGTCAAAGGATATGCTGAGCGACCCTCAGGCATTTTCACAATTCCATCAGGCGCAATCAGCCATGAGCAGCGCCCTTTCCAGGTTGATGGTGGTTGTTGAGAAATACCCTGACCTTAAAGCCAATCAGAATTTTCAGGACCTCCAGCATCAGCTTGAGGGAACTGAAAACAGGATTAATGTTGCACGTACACGTTATAATGAGTCAGTAAGTATTTACAACACATCTTTGAGAATCTTTCCCAATGTTATTACAAATAAGTTCTTGTTACAATTAAAACCAAGGGAACCTTTTAAGGCAGAAGCAGGGGCAGAGAAGGCACCGGCGGTGAAGTTTTAATAGACAAGAAGCAAGAAGTTAGAAGTAAGAAGTAAGAAGCAAGATTGGTGATGAAAATTCCCTCCTGTTATTATTCCCCCTCCCTTGACGGCAGGGGGTTAGGGGGAGGGTGGGCATAGGTTATTTACTAATGAAACGATATATTTACACAATTATCTTTTTTCTCTTACTTTTCCCTGACTACACCCATGCCCTCGATATCCCTCAGTTAAAAGGCTATGTCAATGACTATGCGGATATGATTTCTCCTGCTGTTGAATCGAGGCTTGAGGAAGATCTGCGGTCTTTTGAGCAGACAGACTCGACACAAATAGTAATCCTTACAATTCCATCTCTTGAAGGGGATGTTATTGAAGATTATGGAATCCGGGTAGCAGATGCGTGGAAGATAGGTCAGCAGAACAAGGATAATGGTGTAATCCTCATTGTTTCAAAAGATGATAGGAAGATGCGGATTGAGGTAGGACGAGGTCTTGAGGGTAAGATGACAGACCTGATGTCAGGAAGGATAATTGACCTTGTAATGAAGCCTCTCTTTAAACAGGGAGACTTTGACGAAGGATTCATATCAGCAATATCTTCAATTATCGAGGTTGTTCGTGGGGAGTTTAAGGCTGATGATGCACCTGTTCGTAAGAAGCAGAGGGGTCTGTCACCATTCTTAACACTTATCATCTTTGCCGGCATTGCAATTATAGTCATCGGATCAATATCACGTGTATTAGGCGGGGTCGCAGGTGCAGTCGGTTTACCGGCGCTTGTCCATCTTTTGCTGACCCCCATAGGACTTATCCCTTTAATTGTACTTGCTGCTGTCGGTTTTGGGGCAGGCATGTTCCTTCCAATGTTTTCAACATCAAGAGGTCAAGGCAGGGGAGGAGGCATATTCCCTGGAGGTGGTTTCTATGGTGGTGGAGGCGGATTCGGCGGGGGCGATTTCGGCGGCGGATTCGGCGGCGGCGGGGCGTCGGGGGACTGGTAAAAGCATAGTAAGTAGGAAGCAGTGAGGAGAAGGAAGAAGATAGAAGTAAGAAGTAAGATTAAGATTGAGATTAAGATTAAGAAAGGAAGAGGCAAGAAGTAAGAATGGGTAAGCCATGGAATTCCCTCCCCTTCAAGGGGAGGGGTAGGGTGGGGATGGGGTTGCACGGCAATGGGGTTTTGATCAAATGTCGAACTCAGATAAGTTTTTCAGTCCTGAAGAAAAAACAAGGATACAGGATACCATTCAACAGATAGAGCTGCGTACTATCGGGGAGGTTGCGGTAATGGTAGTTGACAGCAGTGGTCAGTATGCTGAAGCAGAGGTATTGGGCAGCCTCATTTACGGAGGTTTTATATCCTTAATCCTCACGGTCTTTTTTTTCCATTCCTCTGTATGGGTATATATCCCATTCAGCTTTTTATTTCTTTTTCTATCATTACCCATATTTAAAAAATTCCCTTTATTAAAAACACCCTTGATCAGCCTGAGAAGAAAAGATATTGCAGTTAGAGAAAGGGCAATAAGGGCATTTTATGAAAAGGGGTTATATAAAACAAAGGATAATACCGGTGTACTGATTTTTCTTTCTTTGCTTGAACACAAGGTCTGGATACTTGCTGATAAGGGTATCTATGAAAAGATTGAACAGGATTCATTAAATAGCTTCGCTAATACCATTTCAAATGGGGTCAAGGATAAACGTGCTTGTGACTCTCTATGCAAAGTTATGCAGGATGTCGGCAATTTACTCGCTGCTCATTTTCCTGTGACACCTGATGATATAAATGAACTCTCGAATGAAATTATAACAGAATAAGTCAATTAATTTAATCAGTTAGGGCCATATCTTTCCGATACAACAATCAAATTTCGTTTTCTTGACACTCATAAGGCTGTTATGTTATTTTCGGTGAAAGTAAAGATCATGGAGGTTAAATTTGTCTTCTGAAAAGAGCAAGATATTAGAAAATGCACAGCAATACACTATCAGAGCTCAGATTCAGAAGGCTATTGAGGAGTGGAAGAAACTTCTAACTAACACACCTAATGATGCAAATATATATAATACAATAGGTGACCTTTCCCTAAAAAATTCATCCTCTTCAAATCCACACGGTGACGCTGTCTCGTTTTATGTAAAGGCCGCTGAACAATTTGAGTCCACCGGTTTTGCCCTCAAGGCGATTGCTGTCTATAAGAAGGTACTGAAAATAACACCAAATAATAAAGAGGTTTACATGCGTCTCGGTAATCTTGATTGTGAAAGAGGGCTTATTGGAAATGCCCGTGAAGATTATCTCATGGCTGCTAAATTATTTTCTCAGGAGGGGTTAATAAAAGATGCACTTGAGGTCTACAGGAAGATTGCTGACCTTGATCCATCGAATCTATCAGTCCGGACAAAGATTGCAGAGATGTTCCTTAAAGAGGGCATGAAGAATGCGGCAATTGAGGAATACAATAAGATCGCAGGCGCATATCTGAAAGCAGGAAAAAGAGAAGAAGCAGAACATCTGTATGATGTGATATTGGATTTACAGCCGGATAACATTAATGCAGTTATAGAGACAGGAAGGTTCCATTTAAAAAACGGAAAGGTTGAGAGTGCGCTTGAGTATGGGAAAAAGGCATTAAGCCTGTCTCCTGATTCTGAGGATGTCCTTTCATTTCTTGCGGAAGTTTATAATAGCACCGGTATTTTTGATAAAGCAGAAGAGAGCCTGACAAGGATTATAGAATTAAACCCAGGTGAGTTGTCTTACAGGGAAACCCGTGCATCAATCCTTTTCAATAAAGGTGATGTTGAGAATGCAGCGTGTGAATATCTTGAGATCGGGCGGGAGTACCTTAATCGGAGGAATATAGATAAGGCTCGCTTGTTTACAGAAAAGGCCGTTGAGATTGCCCCTGAAATGATTTTAGCCCATGAGTTATTATTTGATATCTATTTAAGAAATAACATGAAAGAGGATGTAGTTGGAAAGGGTTTATTCCTTGCGGGACATTATCAGGATTCCGGTGATGTTGAAAAGGCCGTAGATTATTATCTTAGAATCCTGAAAGAAGACCCTTTCAATGTGGAGGCAAAGGAAAGACTGACTGCTATAGAGGCGGAGAAGCAGATATTCCAGACTGATGAAGAAACAACCGTGGAGGTAATACCGCTTGAAAAGAGCATTATAGAAGAGATTCCAATTGACAAGAAAGTTGACATTACCAATCAACTATCATCAGCAGATGTATATATAAAATACGGGTTAATGGAAAAGGCCATTGCTGAACTTCAGCAAATTATAAATACCATTGATCCCATGAATGAAGCGGCACATATAAAGTTAAAAGATATTTACAGGATTACCGGAGAAAAAGAGAAGGTTGTTGAGGAGTGCCTCGTTCTTCTCAACATATTTGAAGCAAATGGCGAGCGGGACAAGATGGAACGTATGATTAATGAGGCATCGGCCATTAGTCCGGAGGATAGGAGAGTAAAAGGGTACAAAGATAGACTTTATATGAAAGTTAATATTCCCTCACAATCCCATCTGCCTACTTTGGAAAAGACGGAGAGGGAGAGGGGGTGGGCGGATGAAACGGACGAACTGCTTGAAGAGGCCGGTTTTTATGAACAGCAGGGTATGATTGAAGAGGCAATAAATGTATATAGAAAGGTTCTGAAAATAGATTCAAATAATGCGGTTGCTTTAAGACAATTAACATTATTAGGACCTGAAGACAGGAATGTTCCAATCCCTGAGATGGAAGTTATTAAACCGGAAAAAGAATCATCTGAATCTTTCTTTGACCTTGGAGATATGCTGAAAGAGGACGTAGTTGAAGAGCCTCCTTTCCGACCGTTGGATGAGATATTCAAAGAGTTTAATGAAGGGGTCAAATTGCAGATTGATACAGGTGACTATGAGTCCCATTATGACCTCGGTATATCTTACAAAGAGATGGGTTTATTTCATGAGGCTGTTGAAGAATTTAAATCCTGCGGACCATTAACTTCAAGATATTTTGATGCATCTTTTATGATCTCTCTTTGCCATAAAGAACTCGGTGAATACAGAGAGGCAATAGATGCCCTCAATAAGGCGATAAAGAACGATCAATATAATGAAAAGAGACATATTGCATTAAAATATGAATTGGGGATATTGCTGGAGATAACAGGTCAAAGAGATGATGCCCTGAGTATTTTCAGGCAGATATATTTCTTTGATGCTACCTACCGTGATGTATCAGAAAAGGTGTTGACTCTCCAGAGAGGCAGATAGTATCGTTGTTTTCCTTAGAAGCTGCTGTCATTTTCCACAAAAAACTTGCGACAAACGTCTAAAGTTATCTACTGATTCCACCGATAAAAAATCTGATAACAAATTAATAAAACATCTGATTAAACATCTGAGTTCTTTCATAATTTCTTAATCAAAAACAAAAAGCAAATCTTATATTAAGGAGGTGATTCTGGAATCGGTTTTATCAACCGTACTCTTTTTTTGTCTTCAATTTGTTTAAAAAGAAAATTCGTAGATATTAATTCAATGGAAGGAGACCTATAAATGGGCATTACAACTTTGGGTAAGAAGAAGTTCCCACTTACCCTGATATCCCTGTTGATTGCTGTAATCTTAATTGCAGCAGGATGCAGTGGAGGGGGCGGCGGGGTAACGGCATCAAGCGATACATCCGGTACAAGTGGTGATACCAGCGGATCTACAGGTTCCACAGGCGGAACAAGCGGTGGAACATCATCCGCTAAAGCTACTTTGAGCGGAACATTACTCAGCAGCAGCAGCAGCAGTGGAAGCAGTCTATTCAAAAAACTTAAAAAATCTGCAGCAGCAACATCAAGCTTGCCTGTTTCCGGGGCAACTGTACTCTGTTTTGATACTGATTCAGTATCAACAGCAGCAGCAGGTTCATCTACAACAGGCAGTACCGGAACATGGACAATGGATGTATCAGAAGGAAATTATGTGTGTTTCGGGGTCTATATTGACCTTGCTACTTTAACAATTAAAACAACAAAGATGGATGATATTGCAGCGGTTGCCGGTGAAAGTGTTACAGTCGGTGAGGCTACAGTTGAGTCCGACACCACATCACCGACTATTGTGTCGGTATTAGCCGATAATACCGCAGACACCTCACTATCAGACGGTGACCCTGACCCTCTTTACGAGGCAGCAGATGTGTTACCGAGTCAGGCTATATCAATTATTTTCAGTGAGGCAATGAATACAAGTACAATGGCGGCAGGAACTGGAGTAGTTTTAAAGGATAGTTCAGGGAATACAGTGCCTACTACCCTTTCATTTAATGGTCAGGGTACTGAGTTCAGATACACGCCGAATTCACCTCTAACAACCAGTGCTACATATATACTTTATATCTCAAACAAGGTAAAAGATCTTTCTAACAATGGTATAAATGACCCTGACAGTGATGGCGTCGTGGCCCTTGCCAGGATTACAGTTACAGACCATGTAGATTCCTTTTCATATCTTTCCTCCAGTCCAAAAGATGGTGATACAGGAGTCAGTGTTTATAAGGACTTAAACGTTGCCTTTAACAGGCCGGTTGATTTTGTAAGTTTTAAGGATCATACAACGATTTCTCCTGCTGTGTCAGGCCGTCTTGAGCCGTCCGGCGATGGAGTTACATTCTCCCATAACAGTCCATTGGCAGCTAATACAGAGTATACAGTAACCATTGGGGCTGATGTAGAAGACCTTGCAGGAAATAAATTAGGGAGTGCAAAGGCATTAAAATTTAATACAGGTGCCGGAGTTGATGCAAATTCAGTGAAAGGGTTTGATGCAGGCGGCGGCACTGCGGATGATTTACTTGCAATTGTTGCAAATGTTACTAAGGCTGAACTGGCTATGGACAATCAGGACATTGTCAGCTTTGCAAGCTTCTTTGCACCGACATTCACAATGAAAGAGAAAAAATGTTCCTTTAATCCGGATGCCGGGATGACCGGTACTAATGGAGGAACAGGTACGGTTTCAGGTCCAAAACTTGCTAAGGAAGGCGATCCGATTATGAATGGTACAGCAACAGGTACCGGTCCGGCTCCTTCCGGTGCTGTAATGCCTCCTCCGGGAGAGGTCTGTACAACCAATACATTTACCCTTGCTGAATTTTTGGCTAATATGAAAAAAGATATGTTAGAAGAACGTAACATGTCTAAAGGGTTTGGCGAGGTACAACGTCTTATGTTGACCAACGCGACCGGTTCAAAGATGTCAGTGGAACATTTTAATAGTGACTTTGATGCTGACAGGAATCCGACTGGTAAGGATTTGTATGTTGGAATGCCGAATCGTAGAGAAGGTGTTGATTTTGTAAACAGCGAGATTGATGTTCCGGATTCAATGAACCCAAATGGAACCCGCCGTGAGTTTGTTACATATCGTTTAAGCGGGGAATGTCGTGATCTTACAAGCGCCTCAGAAAAGGCAGGAGCAGGTGAGGTACTTGCAAGCTATCATTACTGGAATCAGCAGACCCAACGAGATGAGATGAAGACCAGGATATGTCCAGTGTATGATGGCGATGCAAATTCTACAAACTCATGGGCAAATGATGATGAAGTATATCCTTCTGACTGGACAGGTCCCAAAAATGTTTGGGAAGATAATGACCAGGATTGTTCACATGGAATGTGGGATTGTCAGAATGAAGACGGGTTAATCAGTCTCAAGGATACTAATTCTGATGGTATTCCTGATAAGGCTGTAAGGTACTATGAGAATGTAGACCAGAATACCCACATGAGGTCAGCAAACGAACAGGACATCACGTCTGCACTGGTTAGCGCCGGTGGTGGTCTTAATGTTGCAGCAGCCATGCGGGTGGCGGCAAACAACCATTGGGATATTGAAGGTGTGGATAATGATGGCGACAGCCGTATAATGTACTTCAATCCTGATGACCATTCGCAGGGTGGTTTTATAGACCGTCATATCAATGAAGACATGCCGAACGGCATGGATGATGATAATGATGGAAAGATAGATGAAGATGGTGATGGTTTGGGTAATAACCCCCAGCCTATAGACGGGGATAGCGACTTCACTAATGATCCTATGCCTCATTCTGACTGGAATCTTGCCAATAATGAGAACATAATCTCCAATGATGAATTCTGGGCTCAGACTTATCTTATAATTGACCCTCTGTTTGCTCCAAGCGGGGCAGCACAATGGAGAGACGCTGATAATAATGTATATTATGAGATTCCTGGTCCAAGGGGATGGCCGTATCCTTATGCAGCAGGTCAGGATGGTAAACCCTGGAGCGGGGATGAGTTTGACCAGAATAATGGCCCTGATCTAAATGGTCATGTGTTCACATGGGCAGATGTAAGTATCCTCGGCAAGGTATATTTCCGGAATGATGATAAGTCTGGAGGCGCATTTTCAGACAATGACCGGAATGTATATTTGGATCTGACTGCTGCCGGCTTTAATATTGTAGATGGTGTAATAACCAATCCTACAGAACGTGTGCAGTCAGGAGAGAAGGCTGCGGCAATATTCCGGTGGGATGGCTCAGGACACCTGTCCAACAGTAATGGCCAGAGCATTGATTGGCAGTTTAACCGTCCTTTGATGGATCATATTGATTACAACGCAGACGGTGATTGGAATGTCAATACAAATCCTACTGCCGGCCTTCGCAGGGTTCCGCATGACAGGGCAACCGGCGGTATTATGTCTTCTGCTGATTACCTTGCATTAGGTTGGGATACATGGCGTGTCAGCAATGACCTTCAGCTTGTTCGTGACCCATCAATTGTCTGGGATGTTGAGGCAGACTGGGCGCGTATGGAAGGTGATGATGATGGAGACGGACAGTTTAATGAAGATGGTCTCTACTCTGATTACTTCAATAGTGACGGAAGCCTGAAAGTATGTCTAACACAAGCGAATTATCCTTGTATGACACGTGACAGCAGTACAGACCAGCTTGTGTTGCATAAAAAGGATGGTACAAGCACCACTTCATTTGATATTTCCGATGGCATAGATAACAATGGCAATGGAGAGATTGATGAAGTAGAGCCATTTGATGATGATGGAGATGGTAAACTGGATGAAGATCCGCCAGGCGATCCAAATGATGCAGATGGTAATGGTGATACAACTGCAGCTTATGATGATGATGGTGACGGCCGTAAGGATGAAGACCCCGTCAGTTATGAGAGAGACCGTATGAATGACCATGGACAGTGGGCAAAGGTTTATCAGGAGACTACTGATGCTGTGGTAGATATGTTCTATCTTACAAAACATACCGGTCTTGAAGTAGCTGATATAGTGATTGATGAAGCAGGCACTAAGGCTACTGCCATAGTCAATCTTGTTAACACCGAGACATGGACGCCGCACAATCCATGGGGTGATGATTTTAATCATGATGGTGAGCCGGATGATGTAAACACATGGACTGAGACAATGGTCTTTAATATGGAAAAATCATCTTCCAAATGGCTAATGACCGGCATTCAGCCTGTGGATAGTCTTGAGGATTATGCTCAGCAGGTTGCCAGCGGTGATATAAAGCAGTTCGGCGGAGAGGTTGCACACTTAAAGATGATAAGCCCCGCTGGAGACCCAATGTCTGGGCCGCCTGCTAATCAGACGGTAACACCGACCTTTGTATGGGATGATTCAGAAGTAAAAGGTACGATTGGTTCATACCTGATCCATATAGAGGAGATTACAGAGGCTATGACTACAGGTGCCGGTCAGCCTACTACAGTAATGATGGTTTCTATTGCTGCATCTGATGTGACTACAGATACTGCAACCGGTGCACGTTCCTTTACATTAGGTTCAGGCGGTGATGATATTACAGCAGATGTGCTCCTTGCCTTTAAAAATGATGAGCACTTCCCATTTACATCAGCGCTGACTGCACTTGAAGAAGGTAAGGCTTATGCATGGGGCATCCTTGCATTTGAGGAGACACAGGCAGAGCTTGCCACAGCATTTGCAGGCGGTAAGCCTGAACCGTTGGGTGATACCTTTGAGCCGAGGATGTTTGCTACAACATCCTTACCGAGCTATCTGGCGACTCCGACATTCGGTACAACCGGCAGCAAGGGCTCAGTTGCAAAGGTGAAGGTGGGCGGTATTGAATACCATGCCATACCTTCCAATATTGCACCTCATCTGTATGGCAGTATATCAGACTCAGGTGATGCAGGACATGCTCCAAGCAGTCTTGATCCAAGATCACGCAGGTAGTAACGCGTAATCTGAATTGATATACCATTCACAAAGGGCGTGGGGAGTTTTCCACGCCCTTCTTTTTTGCAAAATCAAGGTTTACAAATAATGCTGTCATCATTCAAGTACTCTTTTGCCTGATTACAGATGAGAGGGTCTTTATCATGTATGGCTATGTTTAAGGCATCTTTGGTTTTTTCCCCTTCATTTTCAATGAGTGTCTGAAGTGCAAGCTGGCGTACTGATGGTTCAGTGTCATACATAGCCTTGATCAGAATATCTTCGACCTCAGGCCAATCAGGGACAAAGTTACCGAGTAATCCTAATGCTAAAAGTCTGAAATGAAAGTCAGGGTCATTAGAAAGCTCAGATAGTTTTTTACGAACCCTGTTGTCTGTAAGATGGAGTATGAGTGACTCTATGGCAGAGATGCGGTTGTTCAGGTCAGATGTATCATCAGCCCTTGTTAATAGTTGCTCTAAGGTTGCCTCTTTGTTTAAAACATCAACCTGACTTTCTATTGCAGAATCAGATTCTTCTACATCAGGATGCTCAACGTCACCCTTCCCATTTACAGCTTTTAAAACAATAACCCGCCTCAATTTAACCGGTTCACCCTTACTATAGACAAAGGCTGAACTTACCCCATTACCTTTAAGAATATTTTTTAATGTTTTATCTAACTTATTAAGGGGACACTTTTCGCATGAAAATGTAATCTCTTTGTCTTCCATATTTAAGTTGATAAATTCAAATCCTACTTTTGAAGATAATTCTTTCAGTAGTGATTTCAGAGATATGTTGGAGGCTGATATTGAGATAAGATTAGATTGTTGATCAATTGAAATTGAAATGTTGCCGGGAGGAGTTGGTTTTTCAGTACCGGCATAAGAGAAATTGCAATCATAGCAGGTTGTAAAGAATAGTAATAAAAATATTATATTTGTAAGTTTTTTTGTCAGAGTATCAATTGGAATTCTCCTGACGATAATACCAAGACTTCAAATCCCCCCTGACCCCCCTTTTCTAAAGGGGGGAAATCTAAGACTTATTTTTGCAAGGGGTTTCCTTCTTGCTTCTTATTTCTAACTTCTTGCTTCTGACTTCTTTCTTGTGCCTTCACTCTTCTTACGGTGTTAAATTTATTATATCTGTGCCTGGGGTCATCTTTAATATCTGTGTTTCCCAGACACAACTTCCGCCGATTGTGTTAGCCCTTTCGCCTGCAAACCAGAAACTGTATAAATCAGACGGGTCTGTCTGTGCGCCCATGAAATCGCCTGTTCTGTTTGACACTGTCCGACTGCAGGTTCCGGTTGTTATTGGCATTACAGCTTCAAATATAGTTGATGCAGAATCTTTCATTGTGTACATAGAGCTTAAATAAGTTACAGCGCTGCTCTTCTGAAAATCAATTGCAACCTGGTTTCTGTTATTTACTGCAATTCCTGGCCAGAAGAAGAATTGACCGGCACCACCGCCGAAGGTTCTTTGTGACCCTATCGTTGCGGTAAGATTGCCCATGCCGTCCTGTCCGGGAATAATTTTAACATAACGGATACAGGACTCTGCAGCACCTCCGGCAATATTACAAAAAGTACTGTGTACCCCATGTAATGAGTTATAAACTCCCCCTGCCTGGGTCATCCTGTTATCGCCGGTATCCAGCAGACTGGCTGTACCCAGTTGCGGTGCATTCGCCTGCACGTCATAAGTAAAGGTGCCTGTAACATTTACCCGCCTCAGTGTTGGTGTGACACTCGCAACATTTCTGACCTGGAATACACTATATTGATTGGAAGAGCCAAAAGTAGTACTGAGCAGGTATGCAGGATTTGTTGTCCCAACATAAGAGATAGGGCTTGTATAGTGCTGGACAGGCTGTAGTGTAAATGTAGAGCCATCGCCTATCACTGCCGACGGCTGGAATGTAAATCTTGTGGATGCCGGGCATGATACAGCATTATTTGCAATCCACTTTCTAATGGCATGTACAATGGCATAAGTAAAACTGTCATTAGAAAATCTGAATTGATTTACACTTATGATAATAGAATCTGCCCCAACCCCAAGCCCAGGATAGTCAGCCCAGCTTTCATTTGCAGTGCCTATATTTCGCCTGCCTTCAAAGTTATAAAAACACCAGTTTACAGGATCAAGATTAGCAGGGTCCGGACTTCTTGAAACTCCTAACCATATCCTTGATGTCTTTGGGGTCGTGGTACTGCTTTGCTGTAATGCAAGAACATAGAATCTTTTATTTGTGCCGTTGCGATCAAAATAGACTTTTGGATCAAATAGTAATCCGTTTGCTGTTGGAGCAGCAAAGAATGTGTTGAGGTCTTTTGTCGCAAGAGCTACGCCGGTTGTATCAAAAAGACGCAATGCACTATTTGTACCTTCCAGAACTTTTGTATAGCTTTTGCTTACTATGGTATCAGGTGGAAAGAATACATATCCATTGTTTGTTGCACTGGGACGATCTAACCCGGTAAAGGTAGCGGTTATGGTAGATGCCATAGGAGAAGGACCTGAAGGGGGTGTAACAAAATCTGTTGCCTGATTATCAGGCTGGATAACTGCTGTTCCCTTCTTAATATTAAACTCTGTATTACTTAAAGGACTGTGTAATTTAATATGGAGTTTTGTATTAGTGGCGGCATTTGCAAGTGAAGGTGCAGCCATTATTGTGGTGGTATATGGTTCCATCCTGTATGTTCCAGCCGGTTTTATTTCCTGTGCATTAGCAGAAGAATAAATGAGCAGAGAGGAGATCAATAAGGGAATAATCCTACCTGTGACTTGCTTATAATTGATGACAGAACTTTGCATAATTACTAATCCTCCATTCGTTTAAGTTGTAGATTATATATCATATAAATATATGACAAAAGTTACTTGCAATAATTATGCCATATAATATTTTTATAATGATTTGAATAATTACAATGAATTAAGTTATAATACGCCCAATGAAAATTGGTCATTTATTAAAAGAGGGTAAACAGGTATTCTCTTTTGAGTTTTTCCCGCCAAAGACAGATGAAGGGGAGATTAAATTATTTGAAACCATTAAGAGCCTAAGGGAGTTAGGTCCGGCTTTTGTATCGGTTACTTATGGGGCCGGCGGCAGTACAAGGGACAAAACAGCAGACTGGGTCATCCGAATTAAGAAAGACCTCGGCATAGAGGCAATGGCACATCTGACCTGTGTGGGTACAAGTCAGGAAAATCTCAGGCTAATTCTCAGCAAACTACAGGATAATGGCATTGATAATGTCCTTGCATTAAGAGGAGATTTTCCTGCAAATTCTAAAGCAGGGGAGAAATTTCCTCAGTGCTATCTTCATGCAAATGAGCTCATTGAGTACATACACAATAATTATGAATTTTCGATCGGCGCTGCTGCCTTCCCTGAAGGGCACCTTGAAAGCCCGACTTTAGAGTCAGATACAAACTATATGAAATTGAAGGCATCTTCAGGCACAGATTTTTTTATTACTCAGCTTTTCTTTGATAATAAATTATATTTTGATCTACTCAACCGGGCAGTGAAAGCAGGCATTGAGCAGCCAATAATCCCTGGGATTATGCCTATCACCAGTGCAGATCAGATAGAGCGGTTTACAACTCTATGCGGTGCAACCATACCTAAGACTCTTAAAGAAAAGATAATGGAAAATAGGAATGACCCTAATTCTGTCATGAAATTAGGGATAGATTATGCAACAGAGCAGTGCAGGGAACTCCTTTCAAAGGGTGTCCAGGGAATCCATTTCTATACACTAAATCGTTCATCAGCTACACGAACGATTCTTAGAAACCTGATGAGATAAAAAAGGAAAAATGTGGTTTGGTTCTTGACAAGTCAAGTGAACTTCCTTAAAATCTTATAGTTTTAGATTTATACAAATTGGAAATTAAAGGTTATTTTTAAATGTTTGAGAATCTTACTTCAAAATTAGACGCTGTCCTTAAAAAGTTCAGGGGGAAAGGGATACTTACTGAACAGGACTTACAGGAAGGACTAAGGGAAGTCCGTCTCGCATTACTTGAGGCGGATGTGAATTTCAAGGTTGTGAAGTCCTTTATTGACGGCATAAAAGAGAGGGCCATGGGGCAGGAGGTTATGAAAAGCCTGTCGCCGGGGCAGCAGATAGTAAAGGTTGTATATGAAGAACTGTGCACTATTATGGGAGAAAGCAGTAAGGGGATTCACCTGTCTCCAAATCCTCCCACAGTTATAATGCTGGCAGGTCTTCAAGGCTCAGGCAAGACTACAACAGCAGGTAAGATTGCAAGGATGTTCAAACAGGACAGTAAGAGGCCGCTTCTTGTTGCGGCTGACATAAGGAGACCTGCGGCAATTAAACAGCTTGAGGTACTTGGAGAAGGTCTTAAGATACCGGTACACACACCTAAGCCAGGTCAGGATGCAGTATCAGTATGTATTGATGGGGTAGAATATGGGAAAACTTATGGACATGATGTAGTCATACTCGACACAGCCGGAAGACTTCATGTTGATAATGAGCTGATGGGTGAATTAGTTTCAATAAAAAATAAGGTATCACCGCATGAGATACTTCTTGTTGTTGATGCTATGACAGGACAGGATGCAGTAAATATTGCAACCCACTTTAATGACTCACTGGATGTTTCAGGCGTGATACTTACAAAGATGGACGGGGATGCAAGAGGCGGCGCTGTTCTCTCAATCCGGCACGTTACAGGTAAGCCGATCAAACTTATGGGAATTGGTGAGAAACTGGATCAGCTTGAACCTTTTTTCCCTGACAGAATGGCTTCAAGAATCCTTGGGATGGGTGATGTTCTTTCTTTGATAGAAAAGGCTCAGAAGGAATATTCCATTGAAGATGTTAAAGGGATGAAGGAGAAATTCAGGGCAGATAATTTTACACTTGAGGATTTCAAAGGTCAGTTAAAACAGCTTAAACGACTCGGCTCGCTTACGGATTTGATAGGCATGATACCCGGAGGGAGAAAGATACTCCAGAATGTGGGTGGAGAAATCCCTGAAGACGGGCTTAAACGCGTTGAGGCAATTATAAATTCTATGACGTTTAAAGAAAGGCGTGATCATACTGTATTAAACGGCAGTAGAAGGAAACGTATTGCTCATGGCAGCGGCACAAGTGTTGAAGAGGTGAACAGGCTTCTTAAACAGTTTCTTGAGGCAAGGAAGATGATGAAAGGGCTTGCCGCAGGCGGCGGTAAAGGAAAATTATCAATGTTGAAAAAGGCAAAGAGGCTTTTTTCGTGATGAACCGTCATAAGCCTTCGGCTCACAAAGGATGATGAAAATGAGGCCCCCTCACCCGGGTCCCCCCCCTCCTGCCCCCCCCCGCAAAAGAGGGGGGAGGGATTTGGAAGGAATTTAATTGCAGCTCTCCCGCAAGGGGAGAGGGATGCTTAGATGATTCCCTCCCCCTTGAGGGGGGAGGGTTAGGGTGGGGGTGAGGTATGATGATTTTCGGATGAACCCTCATGAGCGGGGCGCTCACAAAGGGGCATGAAAATCAGCGGGACAAGAAAACCCCGCCTATCCTCATAGAAATGGATAGGCGGGGTTTTCTTACCCCGCCGGAAGGGATTTTCGGGTGAATTTATGTTTAATATTAACAACCTAAATCTAAAAGACATCTTTTATAATTCATCAGACGCCATATTTATCCTTGATAAAGAGTGGAGAATAGTAGCCATGAATCATGCTGCTGAGGAGGTTACAGGCTGGTCTAATGCTGAAGTTGCCTCAATGAGACTTTGTACAGAGATATTTATATGTTTCGGCTCGGCCAGCAATCAGTTATGCGATGAAGGTTGTCCAAAGCAGAGTGTAATGCTTACAAAAGATACATCTGAATCGTTTGATGTTAAGGTAACTGCTAAATCAGGACACTCGGTAATACTTCCCGGAGTATGTGTCTTGCTTTCCGGTAATAATGATTCCAATTCTTATGCAGCAGTCATCGTTAAAAATGAACTTGAGAAACAGCAGTTGGAAGAGAGGTTAATGTCAGGCGAGAGACTCGATCCTCTTACTCAGCTTTACCATCGTCAGTATTTTGATGAGCTTTTCCATATTGAGGCAAAAAGGGCACAGCGTCACGGTGGATTTGTCACACTCCTTATGATTGACATAGAAAGACTCAGGGAGATAAATCAGAGGCTTGGGACTAAATCCGGTGATGAGGTTTTAAAGGGCATAGGAAAGCTGATAAGGAAGACGATCAGGGAGGTTGATATTGCCGGCCGCTATGGTGATGATGAATATATAATCCTGCTGTATGGTGTAGATGAAATCAAGGCACAGGGGTTTATCCAGAGATTAAGGGAGAATCTTAAGAAGTGGAATAATTCTAATAAACTTTCAATAGAAGTGAAACTCAATATGAACCTTGTTGTGTTGGAAAGGGATTTTGACGGACTGCTTGAGAGGATGAAAGATACTATAGATGAACATAAGGGAGAACAATTATAAATTAAAAATTTAAAATCAAAAATTAAAAAGTTTTTTGAATTTTTGATATTTGAGATTTAATATTTAATCTTAAAACAAAGGAGGTGATGTAGTGGCTACAACAATAAGACTTACAAGAATGGGCCGGAGTAAGAGACCATTTTACAGATTAGTGGTTGCAGACTCGCGTATGCCTAGAGACGGAAGGTTTCTTGATATGCTCGGGACTTATGACCCTCTTCAGTCTACTGCTGTAATTAAGATAGATGAAGAGAAGGCATTGTACTGGCTCTCAAAAGGCGTAACACTGTCGGATACTGTACGACAGATCCTGACCAAAAGCGGAGTTATAAAGAAGTTCAATGAGATTAAACAGGCTTCCTGATTAAGCTTTGTCCCTTATCAATAACCAGAAAATGGAGGTGGGGAGGTGGGTGCTATGAAAGAACTAATTGAGTATATTGCCAAATCACTTGTTGACAGTCCATCTGATGTAAAGGTAGCAGAAGTAGAGGGAGAAAAGACAACAGTCCTTGAGCTTAGGGTAGCTAAAGAGGACCTCGGAAAGGTCATCGGTAAAAAAGGGAATACAGCAAGGGCTATGAGGACTATTCTCAGCGCTGCAGGTACAAAACTGGGTAAAAGGTGCGTACTGGAAATCCTGGAATAAACCGGCCTGAGAGTGAAGGTTTTGTTTCAATTGGATATATAACCGGAACCCACGGTATTAAGGGGGATGTAAAGGTGCTCCCCCTTTCTGACATGCCGGGCCGTTTTGATTCCTTAAGCAGAGTTTATGTATTTACAAAAAAGGGAATTAAAAGGGAGTATCTTATACATGGCATTAAGGAGGTTAAGGGACGAATAATTTTGTCCTTTTTACCGCCTGTTTCTGTGTCAGAAAGTGAAGACCTTGTTGGTGGTTATATAAAGGTTCCTGAGGACGAGGTCCCTGAGCTTTCAGAAGATACCTATTATCATTTTGAAATTATCGGTATGGAGGTATTTTCAGAAGATGGGACATATCTCGGTAAGATTGAAGACATCTTTTCCACAGGAAGCAATGATGTATACGTTGTAAAAGATGCTGAGAAGGAATTACTGATACCTGCTGTGCATTATGTTGTTAAGAATGTTGATGTTGCAGAAAACCGTATGGTTGTAGCTTTAATTGAAGGACTTTTATAAATCAGATGAGGCTTTTACAAAAGTCTGGAGATAATGTCATTTGGGGAATGACAACTTTTGCAAGGGCCTCAGGACTTATAGTTTTATAAAATGAGATGCGATGTACTAACCCTGTTTCCTGAAATGGTAACGCCGGTTTTGGATGCCAGCATTATTAAAAGGGCAAGGGAAAAGGGTCTGTTGGATGTTAGAGTCATTAACATCCGTGACTTTACCTTTAATAAACACCGTACTGCTGATGATTACCCTTACGGCGGCGGCGCCGGGATGGTCTTAAAGGTAGAACCAATAATAAGGGCCATAGATTTTATAAGAGAAAAGGACGCCGACCTTCGTATTATACTCTTATCCCCTCAGGGAAAACAGTATAAACAGGAGACTGCGGTAGAGTTAAGTACAGAACAAAAAAAGCTTGTGTTTCTGTGCGGCCATTATGAGGGAATAGATGAACGTGTTAAAACATATCTGTCACCGGAAGAGTTATCAATAGGTGACTATGTTTTAACAGGTGGAGAGCTTGCGGCATTGGTTGTAATAGATTCTATTGTGAGGCTAATCCCAGGAGTTCTTGGGGATTCTACTTCCGTACAAGATGAATCTTTTAACGACATCCTTGATTATCCGCACTACACAAGGCCGGCGGAATACATGGATATGCATGTACCTTCTGTATTGTTGTCAGGTGACCATGGAAAGATAAAATCATGGAGACGGAAGCAGGCTTTACTCAATACTTTAAATAAGAGACCTGATCTGTTAAAGTATAAAAGTCTGACAGTAGAAGAGAGAGAGATTTTGGAAGATATTAAATTAGAGAAGTCAGAAGCAAGAAGTAAGAAGTAAGAAATTAGAAGAAATTCCCTCCCCTTCAAGGGGAGGGTTAGGGTGGGGATGGGGTTAAACTCGAAATACCGGTAAGAACAATAATTTTAAGGAGGAGAGACTAAGATGAATAGTACGATTGAACGCATTGAGAGACAGCAGGTACAGAAGACAGTACCTTCCTTTTGTATCGGAGATACAGTACAGGTATTTGTGAAGGTTGTGGAAGGTGACAGGGAGAGGACACAGGTTTTTGAAGGGAATGTTATTGCGAGAAGAGGCAGTAATACAAGGGAAACAGTTACTGTAAGGAAACTTTCTTACGGGGTAGGAGTTGAACGCATATTTCCGGTTTATTCACCGACAGTTCAGAACATCAAGGTAATAAGAAGAGGAAAGGTACGGCGTTCAAAACTGTACTATATCAGAAAGAAAAAGGGTCGTGATGTTCGTATTGCCGAGAAAGAGATGTTTGTAAAAAATAACGTGTCCGAGAAAAAAGCAAAGGCATCAGCAGAGGAATAAAGTGCCTCCCCTTCCTGACCTTTCTTATGAAAACGAGTTATTCAGGCAGGGCTACAGGTATATTGCAGGAATAGATGAAGCGGGCCGGGGTTGTCTTGCCGGCCCTGTAGTAGCAGCGGCTGTAATCCTTCCAAAAGATATTGCTATCAAAGGGGTTAATGATTCAAAGAAATTATCCCCTGCAAAGCGGGAATCTCTTTATGAGCTTATAATCCGACATTCGTTATGTACCGGAATCGGGATCATCTGGAATGAGGATATTGACCGGATAAATATCTTGAATGCAACCATTAAGGCCATGGAAACGGCTGTGACAGATTTGAAAATTCCCCCTGATTATCTGCTTATAGATGCAGTGTCAATATCTTCCATAAAGATACCTCAGTTACCAATAATTAAAGGGGATACCCTGAGCATGTCAATAGCCTCCGCATCCATCATTGCTAAAGTTACAAGAGATCGTTTGATGGCAGAACAACATACCATATATCCTCAATATAATTTCCTCTCTCATAAGGGCTATGGTACAAAGGAACATTATGAACGTATCAGGGAACATGGCATGTCAGCTATACATAGGAGGAGTTTCCTAAAGAAACTCTATTTATTCCCTCCCCTTGAGGGTTAGGGTGGGGGTGGGCTTAGACTTTATGACCAAATCAGAAAACAGGGCAAAAGGGAGACAGGGGGAGCAATTAGCAACAGAGCATCTTGAAAAACATGGCTATAAGATTGTAGAGAAGAATTATAGAAATTGCTTTGGAGAGATTGACATAATTGCTAAGGAGAATAGGACACTCGTCTTTATTGAAGTGAAGATGCGTAACCTGAGTTCTTATGGTCATCCTGTTTTATCTGTAGATATACGGAAGCAAGAAAAGATAAGTAAAACAGCCGCGGGCTATATAGCAGAAAAGAAGTGTGATAATATACCATGCAGGTTTGATGTTGTATCTATTTACAAGGGGAATATTGAAATATTCAAAGATGCATTTGAACTGAATGAAAACATCTCATGGTGATAGCATAGAGAGTCTATCGTAAGAAGTTAGAAGGTGAATGGTGAATGGTGAATGGTAAAGACAAGAAGCAAGAAGTCAGAAGAATGAAATTCCCTCCCCTTCAAGGGGAGGTTAAGTCTCTCAGCAAGTTCCCTCCCCTTCAAGGGGAGGGTTAGGGTGGGGATGGGGTTTATTCGTGAATCTCTCAGACAGCATAAAAGAAGCCTTAAATCAAATCAGGTCCAACAGTCATTCTGTTATCACAGCGGTTGGGATTATTTCTATTATTCTGCTTGTTTTCGGCATGTATCTGCTCGCAATTTATAATATAAATAATTTAGTTGAAAACCTTAAAAAGGATATGCAGGTGATTGCATATTTTGATAAGGCACTTGCTGATGAAGAAATAAACAGCATAAAGAATGAAATAGAGGGATTTAAAGAGGTAGGGAATGTTACTTATATTCCAAAAGACCAGGCGCTTGAGATTCTTGCCCATGACGTAGAGAATGCAAGGGAAATTGTGAAGGAGCTGAAGGGAAATCCGCTCCCGGACTCAATGAGGATAACCCTGAAGTCTGATGCAAGAACTCCGGAAGGTATCAAGAGGCTTGCAGCAAGACTAAAAGATATAAGTGCAGTTAATGAAGTTGAATATGGAGTAGAATGGGTAGAACGGCTTAATGTTTTTATTTCTACAGCAAGGGTTATTGGTGTTGTTTCCGGCGGCCTGATGATCCTGATAGTCCTTTTAACAATCTCCAACACAGTTAAGTTCACCCTTCTGGTAAGGCGTGAGCATTTTGAAAACATTCAGTATGGAGGTAATGCCGATTCCGTAAAAAAACTGCCGTATGTGATAGAGGGAGGGATATTAGGTTTAATCGGCGGTGTTTGTTCACTAATTTTGTTGTTGCTTGTCTATAACCTTATCTTATATAAAATTCCACCTGCGGTTTATGTATGGCTCGGAGGATTGAGATTTTCCTTTATTCCTTTTAAAGAGATGTTATTGCTTCCTGCAACAGGGATAATTACAGGTTGTTTTGGGAGCTGGGTATCAATAGGGAAATTTACAAACGGAAAAATTACAGGCGGGGGATTCTCAGGCAGCAGAAGCGCAGGCGGGAGATACACGGGGGTAGCTATATTTTTAATTTTGTGCTTAAATGTTACTGATATTTCTTATGCAAAATCAAAATCCGGACGCACCCATGAAGGTCAGCCTGAAGCTCAGAATATCGAGAAAGAGATTGCACAGAAGCGGAAGAAGTTAGAGGATTTAAGTAAAGAGATTAAAGAAAAGAAAAAGGCATCCAAAGAGGCTGCTGTTGAGGAAAAAAAGGTAAAGCAGGTCATTGAGACAAAAGAGAAGGATTTAGATAGTAAAAAAAAAGAACTGGTGAAAGTTCATAAGACCCTCGAAGAGAAAGATAAAGAGATTAAAAACACCCAGAGTGATATGAGTTCATTAACCTCTGACCTTGTAAAAAAAAAGAGAGAGATGGCAGATTTTCTTATCTATGTGTATAAAAGTCATTCAGTTAGAAATACCGGCCTTGCGGCAAACATTGTTGCCTCAAATGATTACCATGACTTTATGCTCAGGTCCAAGTATGAAGATAAATTGATCGGCGAGACAAACAGGATTATGCAGGGCCTCGGAGATGAAGTTGATAAGTTACACGGTCAGTTGTCATTGTTGAACAGGAGGCACAACACGCTTGTGTCTGAAAAGGGGAAACTGCAAAAAGATAAACAGGTGATTGAGGGCGAGGTTAAGGAGAGCCGCGTAAAACTTGTCAGTATTCAGGACAGGAAGGCTGAGTATGAAAAGGACCTTCAAAGGCTTGAAAGTGCATCCGCTGCTTTAAAGGGGCTGATTGAGTCTTATGAAAGAAAACGGAGCAGTGAAAAGGTTGTCAGCCCCGGTACAGGTATTGGAAAAGAAAAGGGTAGATTGACATGGCCGCTTGCAGGTGATGTTATGTCAAGATTCGGTAAGCAGAAACACCCTGAATTTGATGCTTATGTTTTTAAAAAAGGGATTGAGATCATTGCAGGAAATGAAAAAAATGTAAAGGCTGTGTATAATGGTATCGTTGCTTATGCAGATTGGTTGAAAGGTTATGGTTTAATGACGATAATAGATCATGGGAACAGCTTTTATTCCATATACGGACATGCCTCAAAACTATTTGTTTCAAAAGGCAGTAAGGTTAAGGAAGGTCAGGTGATTGCTGTGGCAGGCAGCGGCAATTCTTCAGAGAAAGACGGTATTTATTTTGAGCTTCGTCAGAATGGGCAGGCGGTGGATCCGCTTCCATGGCTTAGTATTAGTAAGCAGTAAGCAGGTAGCAGTAAGCAGGTAACAGACAAAAAAATAACTGGAGGAAGGTAATAATGTACGACAAGAAGAGGCTCTGGAGAAGGGGATTTGTAGTATTAATAATTTTTCTATTTGCCGGTGCGTGGCTTATATTTGGAAAAGGTATGGGGACGCCGGTGCTCGGGGGTGAGAGTTACGAGGACCTCAAGATATTTGCTGAGGCGCTTTCACTGGTTCAGAAAAATTATGTTGAGGAAACAAAGACCAAGGACCTTGTATATGGAGCAATTAAGGGGATGCTTGCAGAGCTTGACCCTCATACGAACTTTATGCCTCCCAAGGTTTATAAGGAGATGCAGGTAGATACGAAAGGGGAGTTCGGCGGCCTTGGTATTCAGATAGGTCTTAAAGATAAAAAACTTGTTGTTATTGCACCGATTGAAGATACCCCTGCATGGCGTGCAGGCATCAAGGCAGGAGATTTTATATCCAAGATAGACAGCGAGGCAACAAAAGACCTGAACCTCAATGATGCTGTAGAAAAGATGCGCGGCATTAAAGGCACCAAAGTAACACTTACTATAGTGCGGGAAGGGGAAAAAGACCCTCTGGAATTTACATTGGTCAGGGACATCATAAAGATAAAGAGTATTAAATCGAAGATGATGGAAGGGAATGTGGGGTATATACGTATTACCCAGTTTCAGGAAAAAACCGGTGAAGATTTATCAGCCGCTCTGGAGAAACTTGAGAAGGAAAACATGAAGTCTCTGGTACTTGATTTGAGAAATAATCCGGGGGGCTTATTAAAGGCTGCAGTTCAGGTTTCTGAACAATTCCTTAAAGATGGTCAGCTCGTAGTTTCCGTCAAAGGCAGGGATGGGGATAAAGAGGAATATCTGTCATCAGTTAAGACTCCAAAAGCGGATTATCCTTTAGTAGTCATTGTTAATGAAGGCAGTGCCAGTGCATCTGAGATTGTTTCCGGTGCGCTTCAGGACTGGGGGAGAGGGGTAGTTTTAGGTACACAGACATTCGGGAAAGGCTCTGTCCAAACCGTACTTACCCTTAGTGACGGATCCGGTATGAGACTTACCACTGCAAAATACTATACCCCAAAAGGTGGTTCCATACAGAATACCGGGATTACACCTGATATTGTAGTCAAAACTGCTAAAGCCGGGAATGGTTCTGCTCCAAAGCATATAAGGGAGAAGGACCTTAAAAAACATCTCAGCAATGAGACAGTACCATCTGAAGAAGATAAGCAGATAGATGATACAAAAGATGAAGATGGCGATATTCCTTTAACAGAAGAGGCATCAGAAGAAAATGATATTCAGTTACAAAGGGCTATTGACCTGTTGAAAGGATGGAACATATTCAAGGGAATATCTCCGAAAACAGTAAGCAGTAAGCAGTAAGCAGAAGTAAGAGGTAAGAAGCAAGAAGTCAGATATTAGATAAAGATTCCCTCCCCTTCAAGGGGAGGGTTAGGGTGGGGATGGGGTTATTTCCGAAAATACCAACACATAAAATCAGAAAGGAGAAATGTTAATGAGTAATGTATCAGCAGTAACCAAAGATTCATGGGAGGCAGAGGTAGTACAGAACAAAGGCCTTGTAATGGTTGATTTCTGGGCAGTGTGGTGCGGCCCATGCAAAATGATTGCCCCTATAGTAGATGAATTATCAAAGGAATATGATGGACGCATTAAGGTTGTGAAACTTAACACAGATGAAAATCCTGAGGTATCGGGCCGTTATCAGATAATGGGGATTCCAACTCTTATGTTCTTCAAAGATGGAAAGGTTGTTGATAAACTTGTCGGCGCTCTTCCAAAAGGTCAGATTAAGGATAAGATAGACACCCTTCTTTCTGTATAAACAAATTCCGGAGTCATCAGTGCTCAGATGCCTGAGAGTTAAAGACTTTGCCATTATAGATGAGGCGAGTATTGATTTTACTGATGGATTTACCGTGTTTACAGGGGAGACCGGGGCAGGTAAATCCATCCTGATAGATGCCATTAGTCTTATAACAGGCGGCCGGGCATCTGCTGATGATGTGCGGGATGGTAAGGAAGAGGCTGTTATAGAGGCTGTTTTTGATTTGGATTTGGAATATGTCCCTGCATTCAAAGACAAGATGGACAAGTATGGGATTTCAGAAGATAGTGATGAGATTATTATCCGAAGAAATATCTCCAGAAATGGAAAGAGCAGGGTCTTCATAAATGGTGTCCTCTCAACACTTCTGATACTAGATGACATTAGCAACAGCCTTGTAGATATACACGGCCAGCACGAGCATCAGAGCCTCCTAAAAAAAGAATTACACCTTGAGTTCCTTGATCTGTTCGGAAAACTCTTAGTCCAAAAGCAGGCAGTCACAGAAAGTTATCAGCATCTGTTTCAGATAAGAAACAAACTTGCAAAACTTGAAGATGACATCAGGCGTAAAAGGGAAAAAGAGGATTTTACAAGATTTCAATATTCAGAAATAAATAATGCCGGCCTCAGGGGCGGTGAAGATGCTGAACTCGCCAAAGAAAAAAACATCCTGATAAATTCAAAGAGGCTTTCCGCCCTTAGTGATGATGCGTATCAACTGCTGTATGAGAGTGATGAGTCTGTCCTGTCATTGCTTAACAGGGTTGAAAACAATATAAATGAAATCGCAGGTATTGACCCGTCAGCATCTGAGGCAAAGGGCCTTGTAAGTTCATCAAGGATAAATCTGAAAGAGACAGCGGAGTTTATACGTAACTTCAGAGAACGCCTTGTATATGACCCTTCCAGGCTGGAAAATATTGAAGAGAGGCTCTATTTAATTGAGCGATTAAAAAAGAAATATGGTACAACAATCGAAGCAATTATGGCATTTCAGGTTAAACTTAAAAATGAATTAGACCTGCTTGAAACATTTGATGATGAACTGGATGTTATAAAACATGAGATTGAACAGGTCTCAAAGGATGTTGAAGAAAAGGCTGATGAGTTGTCAGCTTTAAGAATGGAGTCTAAATCACGGCTTGAGAGTGCTGTAATGAAGGAGCTTTCTCAATTGCAGATGGGAGGGACTAAATTTGTTGTGGATATTAAAAGAACCCCTCTTTCTACGGATGGCATTGATTCCGTTGAGTTTATGATAGCAAACTTCAATGAGGAACCCAAACCTCTTGTAAAAGTTATCTCCGGTGGTGAATTATCAAGGCTGATGCTTGCATTAAAGAGCTGTTTATCTTCAATTGACAGTGTTCATACACTCCTGTTTGATGAAGTGGATACAGGTATAGGCGGTAGAACAGCAGAAGAAGTCGCCAGAAAATTAAAGCTCCTCTCAAAAGTACATCAGGTATGCTGTATAACCCACCTTCCCCAGATAGCAGCAATGGCAGATACACATTATTCAGTTGAAAAGGTGCTGGAAAATAACAGGGTTGTTACCAGGATCAAAAGATTGAAAGCAGAAGAGAGGATTGCTGAGATAGGCAGAATGCTTGGAGGCACCGGAGATACAAGCATAGCATTGAGATATGCGAAGGAATTGCTTGGAAAGGCAGTGAATAGTTAATGGTGAATGGTAAATGGTGAATGGTAAATGAGGTTACCTCTCCCTGAAGGAGATGTGGCTATTTTATTCCCTCCCCTTCAAGGGGAGGGTTAGGGTGGGGATGGGGTTATAACGGTGCTGAAAAGTAAGCAGAAGTAAGAAGCAAGAAGTTTGAAGTAAGATGTAAGAAGTTAGAAGTAAGAAAAACTTAATGATAATAGCTAAAAAAAAGGAAATAAGGCACGAAATACTAAGAAAACGCAATAGCCTGTCATTAAATGACAGGATTGAAAAGAGCAGGGAAATTTGTGAGCGGCTATTTGGTCTTAGTGAATTCAAGGAGGCAAAGGTTGTCCATTTTTATATAAATACTAAGAGTGAGGTTATTACAGAAGAGGCTGTCAGAATGGCAATGACTTCAGGAAAAGATGTCGTGGTTCCTGTTATAGATAAAAAGCATCACCGCATCTTTTTATCAAAACTGCTTGACTATGAGATGGAATTAAGTATAACCTCGCATGGTATATATGAACCATTGCCGGATTTTCACAGAGAGGTTCCGGTTCATGAAATACAGTTGATGATATTGCCGGGTGTTGCGTTTGATTTGAATGGACACAGGCTTGGTTATGGGGCTGGTTATTATGATAAACTGCTTGAAAATGAAGAACACCGTCCATTACTTGTAGCATTGGCTTATGAGTTGCAAATTGTTGAGTATATACCGGTGGGTAGTCATGATGTAAAGATGGATAAGATTGTTACAGAGGAACGTATTGTAGAAGTTAGAGGCAAGAAGTAAGATGTAAGAAGTAAGAGGCAAGAAGTAAGAGGCAAGATAGTGAATTGTGAATGGCGGCCATCCTCCCTTTAATTCCATCCCCCTTGAGGGGGGAGGGCGTTAACGTTTATTCCCCTCCCTTGACGGGAGGGGGTTAGGGGGAGGGTGAGCTATGGAGGCTTTTGACTGAAAAAAGAGAGGGTATTATGACGGCTAAGATTATTGATGGGAAGGTTGTAGCAAAAACTATAAGAGAGGGATTGAAGGCAGAGGTTGATGCCCTTAAAAAGGATGGTATTGAACCGGGTCTTGCAGTTGTTCTTGTCGGTGAGAATCCGGCATCAATGATATATGTTAAAAATAAAGGGGAGGCATGCAGGTCTACAGGGATATATTCAGAGGAGCACAGGCTTCCTGCAGATACCGAAGAATCTGAGCTTCTGAAGCTGATAGACCGCTTGAACATGGATAGTAAAATCAACGGTATACTTGTACAATTACCCCTTCCAAATCATATAAATAAAGATAAAATTCTTAAAGCAATTTCTCCTGAAAAAGATGTAGACGGTTTTCATGAGATAAATATGGGAAGACTCTTTACTGGACAGGAAGGGCTTGTCCCGTGTACCCCTTTCGGGATTATAAAATTACTTGAACATTACAACATACCTGTTGGAGGTAAATTTGCAGTTATAGTCGGACGCAGTAATATAGTCGGAAAACCGGTTGCAATTATGCTTCTCAATAAGAATGCCACTATTGCAGTGTGCCATACAAGGACAGCCAATATGCGGGAAATATGCAGTATGGCAGACATCATTATAGCAGCAGCAGGCAGGCCCGGCATGATTACCGGAGACATGATAAAAGATGGTGCCGTAGTTATAGATGTCGGTATCAACAGACTGGAAAGCGGCAAACTTGCCGGTGACGTAGATTTTGAGTCTGCATCAAAGAGGGCAGATTGGATTACACCTGTTCCAGGCGGTGTAGGGCCGATGACCATAGCTATGCTGCTTTTTAATACTGTTAAGGCAGCGAAGTTAGTAAACAGTAAGCAGAAGTTAGAAGCAAGAAGTTAGAAGCAAGAGGAAAGAGGTTAGAAATTATATGTCCTTACTTCCCCTCCCCTTCAAGGGGAGGGGAAGGGTGGGGATGGGGTTATTCCATGATGACGCCAATTACAATTCCCGACATAATTAAACGCAAATCCACAGGAAAAAAGATAACCATGTTGACTGCTTATGATTATCTCTTTGCCGGTATTGTTGATGAGGCGGGTATTGATATAGTCCTTGTCGGTGATTCACTCGGCACAGTGGTACAGGGACACCCAACAACCATACCTGTTACCATGGATGAAATGATATACCATACAAAGATGGTAAAGAGGGGAATAAAGAATGCCCTTGTAGTCGGAGACATGCCGTTTCTTTCATACCAGACCCATGTGAGTGATGCTGTATATAATGCCGGGCGTTTTCTCAAAGAGGGCGGTGCAGCAGCGGTTAAGGCAGAGGGCGGAATAAATGTTATAGATAAAATCAAGGCAATTATAACCGCAGGGATCCCTGTAATGGGACATGTAGGAATGTTGCCACAGACATATCATCAGATGGGCGGCTACAAGGTGCAGGGAAAGGAAGATGCACAGGCAGAGAGCATCCTTAATGATGCAATATTACTTGAAGAAGCAGGGGCCTTTGCCATAGTTATTGAAGGGGTACCTGAAGGACTTGCAAAGAGGATAACCGATTCAGTCTCAATTCCAACAATCGGGATTGGTGCCGGAGTTAATTGCGATGGACAAGTGCTGGTACTCTACGACCTCCTTGGCCTCCTCCATCATCCGATGCCCAAATTTGTACGCAAATACGCAGACCTCAGAAGTACATGCATAGAATCTGTAAAAAGGTTTAAAGAAGATGTAGAAAGCGGCCGCTTTCCGGGTGATAATGAGAGCTATCACTGATGAACCCTTCGACAAGCTCAGGGTGACACAATCTGGTGTCATGGTGAGCTTGTCGAACCATGATAACCCGTTAGGGTATTTTCGGATAAACTCACATGAACAAGGGTTCACAAAGGGACATGAAAATCAGCGGGACAAGAAAGTCCCGCCTATCCTCGTAGAAATGGATAGGCGGGGTTTTCTTGTCCCGCCGGAGGAGATTTTCGGATGAACCTTATTCAGTTGTCACCGCCATCTTCTCCCACTCCTGCATTAATTCTTCCATTCTCATTTTTAACTTTTTATGTGTTTCCATGGTATCGAAGAAGCGGTCTTTGTCTTTGTAGAGTTCAGGGTCTGCGAGTATCTCTGTTAACTTTTTCAGGGAATCCTCTGTTTCGGATATTTCCTTTTCTATCTGTGGTAATCTCTTCTTTACATTGCCTGATTGTCTGTGAAGGCGGTTTCGTTCCTCTGCCTCCATCCTTTTCTGTTCTGCGGTTTTCCTAACTTTAACAACTGCCGGTTTGACCGGATTTTCCATTACTGCCGTAGATGGTGCTGAATCTTTTTTCCCCTGTACGGCAACAGTAGAATTTGCTGCATCAAGAACCTGTGTTTTGTAAAGAAAATAGTCATAGTCGCCAAGGTATTGAATAACAGTTCCATCCTTCACATCAATAATCTTATTGGCTACTGACCTTATGAAATGGCGGTCATGTGTGATAAAGCAGATCGTACCGGGGAAGTCTTTAAGTGCATCCTCAAGCACATCACGTGACGGTATGTCGAGATGGTTTGTCGGTTCATCCAGCAGAAGGAAGTTTGCAGGACGTATAAGCATCTTTGCAAGTGCAAGACGGCTCTTCTCGCCACCTGATAGTACGGCAATCTTTTTCTTAACATCATCCCCTGAAAAAAGGAAGCGTCCGAGGATGGAACGTAGAAATGATTGTTCCTCCAATGGCGCTGATAAAGTAATCTCTTCAAGGATTGTATTCTTGGGATTAAGCAGTTCCAACTGATGCTGTGCATAATAGGCCGTTGTCACGTTATGCCCCGGTTTGCGTTCCCCTTTTTCAAATGGAAGGACACCGGCAAGCAGTTTAAGCAGTGTGGATTTTCCTGCACCGTTCTGGCCGGTCAATGCAACACGATCCCCGCGTTTAAGCTCAATATTAAGTCCCTTGTAAACCGGGTTGTTGTCATACGACTTGTCTACATTAATAAGGCTGATGACGACTTCACCGCTGCGTGGAGGAGGCGGAAAGGAGAATTTTACCTGTTTCCTCTGCGGTGCTAATTCTACCTTGTCCATCTTATCTATCATCTTAATACGGCTCTGAACCTGGCGTGACTTGCTCGCCTTATACCTGAAACGATCAATAAATGATTGTGTATCTTCAATCTTTTTCTGTTGATTTTTGGCAGTGGCTTCCAGTATTAGCTGTGCCTCAGCCTTTGAGGTTACAAACTTATCATAATTACCTGTGTAAGATATAAGGTCCTGACGCTCTACTTCTACAATCCTGGTGACAATGCGATTCATAAAATTACGGTCATGGGAGATTAAAAGGATCGCACCTGTATATTGTGACAGAAACTCCTCAAGCCATATAACTGAAGCAAGGTCAAGGTGGTTGGTCGGTTCATCAAGCAACAGTATATCCGGCCCTGAAAGCAGTAGCCGCGAGAGTGTAGCACGCATCCTCCAGCCTCCGGACAACTCTTCCATTGGTTGAGCAAGATGCCTTTCTTTGAATCCAAGCCCGAACATAATCTCCCTTGCCCGCGACTCACGTGAATACCCGCCCAGTTGTTCATACCTCGACTGGAGTTCACCGTAATGGGTCAGAAGGTCATTTGCGGTCTCAGGCGGGGCTGAGGCTATCTCTTCTTCTAATAAACGCAGATGATGCTCAAGGATTGACTCCTCGGCCCCACCTGCCAGCACCTCTTCAAGAACTGTTTTCCCCTGATGTGCCTCCAGATCCTGTTTCAGGTATCCTATTGCCGCCTTCTTATTGATTGTAATTGTCCCGGTGTCAGGAGACACACCTCCGGCAATCATCTCAAGGAGGGTAGTCTTTCCAGCACCATTAGGCCCGACCAGTGCAATACGGTCTTCAAGACCTATACGGAGGGAAGCATCTTTAAAAAGTACGCGCCCCCCAAATCGTTTTGATATTTGTTGTATAGAAATCATAGTGGGTTAGTATAGCATAGATTAAGGTTTCGGATTTAAATTTTTAATGGATGGTAAAGTTCAATATTGTCTGAAATTTATCCTTCTTGACTTTGATTTTTGTGGGCGTTAAGTTAGTAGACGAAAGCAGCAGAAAGGGGGTGAGTAAGATGGCAATGGTTGAAAGGATGGAGAATATGTTAATAAACAACAGGGTGTCTTTCAAAACATATAAACACCCTGAGGCATTCACTGCACAGGAGATTGCAGCGTCTCTGCATATTCCGGGGAAAGAGCTTGCAAAGGTTGTTATGGTAAAGGCAAGCAAGCGGTTTATTATGACTGTATTGCCGGCGAGCTGGATGGTAGATATAAACAGGCTGAAAGAGATTGTGCATGAGAAAGATTTAATGCTGGCCTCAGAAGAAGAGTTTAAGATGTTGTTCCCTGATTGTGAGGCAGGCGCTGAACCGCCGATGGGTAATCTCTATAATATTGATACCTATGTTGACAGATCACTGACTGACGATGACCACATCTTCTTTAACGCCGGTAATCATTATGAAACTGTTGAGATATCTTATAAAGATTATGCAAGACTTGTGCATCCAATGATTGCGGAATTTGCGATACATCATTAAAGACAGTGAATAGTGAGTAGTGAATAGTGAGTAGTGAATGGTGAATAGATTTCAAAGATGGAAAACTGCGACTTATTCATTTCATTAGATTTCCTCAAATAATCATTTAAATAAATAACAACTATGCTATAATCTCACCGATTTGTTAGTTAATACCGGAGGCAATTCAATGCTGAAAGAAATACGTTATAAAGAATTCATGGTGCGCTATCGTGATATAGGAAAAGGGGAACCGCTTGTACTCATTCATGGTTTTTGTGAATCCATGGAGATATGGGATGAATTTGTTGTAGAGCTTTCCCACAAGTACCGTGTAATTACCCCTGACCTATTAGGACATGGGAGTACAGGTGATCCAGAATTCCCTCTCCCTCAGGGAGAGGGTGCTGAATCTATTCCCTCCCCTTCAAGGGGAGGGGTAGGGTGGGGATGGGGTAATTCCCCTGCCAACACCATGGAAATGCAGGCAGAGTGTGTTAATGAGGTCTTGAAGGCATGTAACGTGGAAAGATGCACTATTGCCGGTCATTCCATGGGGGGGTACACAGCACTTGCCTTTGCAGAGATGTTTCCTGAAAAGGTAAACGGCCTTTGTCTTTTTCACTCTTCTGCAATGGCTGATACTGAGGAGAAAAAGATTGACCGGGACAGGGCGATTGAGGTTATTAAAAAGGACAAAGATGCCTTTGTCGAAGGAATGATACCTAAGATGTTTGCAGCAGCAAATCTTGAAAAATTAAAGGTTGATGTGGATAAGATACTTGCAATCGCAAAAAATATCACAAAAGAGGGATTGATTGCCGCTCTTGCAGGGATGCGTGATCGTAAAGACCGTCAGCACATATTTGATAAAGCGGATTACCCTGTCCTGTTTATTATTGGAAAAGATGACCTGCTGATACCTTATGATAAAATGCCTCAACAGATAACAAGGCCGGCCCATTCTGAGGTATTAATGCTGGCCGGGGTAGGGCATGTGGGATTCTATGAGGCAAGAAAAGAAACCTTATTTGCAATAGAAAAGTTTGTTGAGGAGATAAAGGGGAGAGGGTAGAAGGAAGGTGCGAGAAGCAAGAAGTTAGATGTAAGAAGTAAGAATAAAGAAAAGAATTCCCTCCCCCTTGAGGGGGGAGGGTCAGGGTGGGGGTAAGCTTTGGAGATTTTCGATTGAAATATATAACACTAATTTTTGCGTTACTTATACTCACCGCCTGTACAAGCAAAGAACCTTCCAAGAAATTAATTACAGTCTTACCTGAATCAACAGTAGTTAAAATGGACGCTACCGAACAATTCTCTGTTTCTCCGTCAGGGACTTCTGTAACATGGGGTATAAAAAACGATTCTGAACCTTTATTGGGTGTAATTGATTCCTCCGGTAGTTATAAGGCGCCATCCGACCCCTCTACCGCACCTGAAAAGGTAGTTCTTACTGCAACAGATTCCTCCGGGACAACAGGAAGTGCAACTGCATTTCTCACAACCTTTAACAATAATAAAAGGCTTACAAAACATTATGCCGAGGGGAAAAACAAAGCCGACACTTATTCATCAGGACAGAAGGGTATAGCAGTATTCAAAGACTCAGGTAATAACGTAAATATTTACACTGTATGGGCTGATAACTCTCTGGGTAATTCACATGTATGGTTTTCGAAAAGCAGTGATAATGGTGTTACTTTTCCTCAGCTTGTTCCAATTGACGAATCCTCTTCAGCTAAGCAGAATTCTCCGGCAATTGGCGTATATAATTCCGGAAATGCTTATGCGGTATGGGAGGATTATAGAGAAGGTGATGCTGATATATTAATGAGTATTTATAACGGTAATAGTTTTAGTGCTGTAAAAAAGATTAATCAGGATATTTTCGGATCTCTTGACTATGACTCTTCTCCGTCAATTGCAATCAGTAACTCAGGAGAAATTTGTATTGTATGGGAATACAGGGAAAACTCCCTTGATATTGATAAATATCCTGATATATATTTTGCAAGGAGTACTGATGCCGGTCAGACTTTTTCTCAGGTGAAAATATCAGTTAACGGTAGGCGCCCCTCAATTGCAGTAGATTCTGACGGCATAGCGTATTTAGTATGGGAGGACCTTACCGGATTTCCCACTCCCTCACAAACGCACATATTGATGAGTAAGGTTATAAATACAACAGCATCTATCCCTAAACAGGTTGATTCAATTACAGGCAGTGATTCTCAAGCAAGGTTTCCATCGGTTGCCGTTACACCTGATGGCAATAAGGTTTATGTTTCCTGGCAGAGGGCAGAAATAACATCCCCTGCGTTTGAGAAAGAGGTAACAAATTCCTATGATATTGACCTTGCAATTATTGATGTTGCAAGTGATACTATTACCCAACGCCTTTCTATACCGGATAGCAGCAACGCAGGTTATATCGGCGGGCCTGCTTATCCTTCTATTGCATCTGATAATAATTACGTATATATTGTCTGGGACGACCAGAGGAATGGGACAAAGGATATTTATTTTGCTAAAAAAAGTAGTGATGGTGTAACATTTACAACAAACCGGATTGTTAATGATGACCTCGGAACATGGCATGAAAAACCATCCGTCGCAGTTATTGATGGAAAGGGATATGTTATATGGACGGACTATAGAAATACATCGGGGGATGTGTTTTTTGCGAGGGAGTGAGGCGGGGGGGGTGAGGGTAGCAGAAGTCAGAAGCAAGAAGTCAGAAGGTAGAAGCAAGACGTTAGAAACAAGGGAGAGAATGCTAAGTTTATTCCCTCCCCTTCAAGGGGAGGGTTAGGGTGGGGATAGGGTTGATTTTCGGATGAACCGTCATGAAACGGAGGTTTCACAAATGAGGATGAAAATCACCCCCCCAAGCCCCCCCTTGTTAAGGGGGGGAAAGGTTCTCAATGGCCAACGGCAATCCCCCCCTTTTTTCAAGGGGGGGCATGGGGGGGTGATTTTCGGATGAACTCGCATGAACAGAGGGTTCACAAAGGGCCATGAAAATCAGCGGGA
>JACRGV010000019.1 GCA_016212215.1 Nitrospirota bacterium | reverse complement strand
TAACCCCCTCCCGTCAAGGGAGGGGGAATCTTCGGCAATCTTTCATATCTCCCCTCCCCTTGCGGGAGGGGACTAAGGGGAGGGGGCCTCATTTTCATTATCCTTTGTGAGCCGAAGGCTCATGAGGGTTCATCCGAAAATCTCCTCCGGCGGGGTAAGAAAACCCCGCCTATCCATGTGTAAATTTGGGGGAACCCGCCTATCCATGCTTAACTTGAGGATAGGCGGGACTTTCTTGTCCCGCTGATTTTCATGGCCCTTTGTGAGCCATTCGTTCATAGTCGTTTCACTGCTGCATCTTATTCTTCTGCTGTTCTTTCGGCACGTACCATTTGGGAAGGTTGTAGCCTATACCGATTGGGGCCGGTTCTATGCCGTGGAATCTTGAGCTAATGATGGGCAGTGCATCCGGCACATAGAGGAATATGTATGGGAGTTCATCCGCGAGTATATCCTGTATCCTGAAATATATCTTTTTACGCTCATTAATATCAAATGTCCTGCGGCCCTTTTCCAACAGCTCATCTACTTCAGGGTTTGCATAGTTTACAAAATTAAATTCCTTTTCCTTTGTCTTGCTTGAATGCCATATATCATACTGGTCAGGGTCAAGGCCGATACTCCAGCCAAGTACAACGGCCTCAAATCTCCTCTTGTCAATAAACTCATTTATAAAAGTAGACCACTCAAGCGCCCTGATATTTACCTTGATACCAAGTTTTCCGAGCCTGTATTGAATTATTGTGGATGTCTTCATCCTCAGTGTATTCCCCATGTTGGTGAGGACGGTAAATTCAAACTGCCTCCCATCTTTATCCAACAGACCATCTCCGTTAGTATCCTTCCATCCTGCCTCTGCAAGCAATTCCTTTGCCTTCTCAGGGCTGTATTCATATTTCTTAACATCAGGATTATACGGCCACGTATTCGGTACATACGGTCCTGTGGCAGGTTTTCCAAGCCCGAAAAGGACACCACCGACCAGTTCTTCTTTGTCAATGGCATAAGCTATAGCCTGACGTACCTTCTTGTCGCCGAACATCGGGTGAAAGGCTACACACTTTCCATCCTTGTCCTTCTTGAGGCACAGGTTGAACCCCATGTAGGTATATGCAAATACGGGGTACTTGTATTTGTTGAAGTTATTCCTGAAGTATGGGGTCTCTGTCTGACGCTGATATTGAGTAGGGGTTATGCCCATCCAGTCAATGCCGCCTGCCTGCAATTCAAGAAACATCGTAGACTGGTCAGGGATTATGCGGTAAACATATCTGTCAATGTAAGGTCTCCCCTCAAAGTAATCCTTGTTACTCTCAAGCACAACCTCCTGCCCCGGTACCCATTTAACGAGTTTGAACGGCCCCAGACCTATCGGGTTTCTGGTAAGGTCACTCTTTGTAATATCCTTTCCTTCAAGTAGATGCTTAGGCAGTACTGTAAGATTTCCCCAACTGCTCAGGGCAGGTGCAAAGGGTTTATCATAAGTAACACGGAAGGTGTATTTATCAATCATCTCCGCTTTCTTTACCTGTTTATAGTCTTCAGAATATGCCGTTGGTGTCTTTTCATCAATGATGGTCTTATATCCGAACATCACGTCATCTGCTGTAAATTCAACACCGTCAGTCCATTTGACCCCTTTACGCAGGTGAAAGGTTATAACAAGGCCGTCTTTTGAAATGTCCCACGATTCAGCGAGGTCTCCGATAATGCTGAGGTCTTTATCATATTTTACGAGGCCGTTAAATATAAGCCCCGCAACCTCATGAGACGCACTGTCACCTGCAAGCATTGGGATAAGAATACTTGGTTCACCAATAGTGCCTTCGATTATGCTGTCACCATAAGCAGGTATGTTATCAGTGGTAATCTGTTTGTCTGATGCGGTTTTTTCTCTTTTATTATTGCAGGATGAGAAAGAAATTATCGGAATGAGAAGAACTGTTATAATCTTAATTATCAGTTTCATTTTTAAGCATTATAAACAGGCAGAGGGTTCTTTGCAATTATATTAAAATATATTCACATGAAAATAACCCCATCCCCACCCTAACCCTCCCCTTGAAGGGGAGGGAATAAACTCACTCCCCTCTCTCTCAGGGAGGAGAGAATATTCTTTGTTCTGCTATGTGCTGCCAGCTACCTGCTTACAGCTCACTGCTTACTGGTTTATCATTTCCACTTAATCGTGCACCCTATTGCTGTTGTATCCGGATATTGTACCCCGCGGCCTGAAACTATGCTGTCCAGTGCGTCTCTTAAATCATGGCGGCTAACTGCGGCAGGATTTCCGTAGTTATCATCAATGCGACCGTGGTAACGAAGTTTTCTGTTTTTGTCAAAGGCATAAACCTCCGGTGTGTACTGAGCACCGAGGAGTTTCGGTATCTCCTGTGAGGCATCACGGAGATATGGGAAGTTGAATCCTTTCTTTGCAGACCTTATGACCATATTTTCAAAGCTGTCTTCAGAGTGGGTCATCTCATTATTTGGGTTTATCGCAGCAAGACGGACACCTTTGTTACTGTAATCCCTCTGTATATCTATCAACCTGTCTTCGTAAGCCACAACATAAGGACAGTGATTACAAGAGATAATAATTACAAGGATCTCATAATTTGAAAACGAATCCAGAGAGTATATCTTGCCGTCTACACCTTTAAGAGAAAAATCCGGCGCCTTATCTCCTAATTTGATAGCCATATCACCCCTCCTCTCTAATACACCATGATTAATTCATGGCACAGCAATAATAAACCATTAGGGAGGTAAATTACAACTTAGGGCTTTAGATTAAGATTGAGAGTTGAAAGTTAAAAGCTCAGGATGACACAACCCCACCCTCACCCAGACCCTCTCCCTGAGGGAGAGGGTGCTTAGGGTCTGTCATAAAATAACCTATACATTTATGCATCTCATCTTCCGGCCATCTTTGTGTGCTCCTCAATCGCAACCCCTCAGCGTAGATTCAACTACGCCTTCGGGTTTGCTCAATCGGTCGCACTCAAACCTGACC
>JACRGV010000018.1 GCA_016212215.1 Nitrospirota bacterium | reverse complement strand
TCTCGTAAAGAAAATATCAGGGTTTTTTATTTACCGGTTGATTTTTTCATTGTATCTTATATATGATATATGCTATTATATATAAGTCATGGAAAAGGTCAAGAATAATATTGATATAAGCGTAGTCCGCCAGAAACTATCTGTGCTCATTAAGAAGCGTACCGGATATATCTTTAGTCTGCTTCATGGTGAGCCCATGGTTCATGGCTTACCGCATGATGTTTTCAGAAAGTGCGGGAAGGGTAATTGTAAATGTGCAGGAGGGATACTACATGGTCCATACCCTGCCTTATCTGTCAATAAAGATGGTAAGCAGAGGATAGTAATGATTAAGAAGGCTGATGCAGAGGTTATTCTTGAGCAGGCCAACAGGTATAGGCACTATCAGGAGACACTGGCTAAGATACGGAGAATAAATAAGGAGATAGATGAGTTATTAGAGAAGGTTAAATCAGCAACCATAAGGAGTTATCCATGAGTGAAGAAATTATAGCCCCTATTATTTATGAGGAGAACAGGGTTAAGGTAATAAATGATCTCAAAGATGGCCGTATTGATTATATTGACCTTGCTGATTGGACCTTTCAGGACAGGTTTTTTGCATTCCTGTTAGGGGTGAGGTTTTTTGAGATATGTGGCGCCAGTTATCCGACTCCCAGGAAGAAGGAAGAGGTGCCGCTATGGTTTTTGTTGGCGTGCAAGGTACAGATGAAATTGCATACCACATCTTCATTTGAGCAGTTGCCGGGGCTTCTCCGGAGTGGTGCGGTGCTATCGAGAGTGAGATTTAACGTAGGGGGTAAGAACGGCGGTTTTAATAATAAGAACACGAAGGAACGCACATCCCCTATACATCAGGATACGGCAAGGAAGTTTTTTAAGGATACGAACCCTATAGAGGTAAGGGATTGGCACAATAAGGATGTTCAAAGGTTTATAAGAAAACAGAGGGGTTTTGATAAGCATGGGATATTTTTATTAGATCAGACACATGTGGTAGTGCCGGAGAATGATAATTACAAGGATGCGGTAAGAATGCCTGTAGATGAGCATGGACAATTGATAGATACGAGCAAGATGACAGCGGAACAGAAGAAGGCGGTAAAGTACCACCTCTGTTATGCATTAAGTGAGCTGCTGCATATTGGGAAAGATGACAGGTCATTTATTTTTGCAGGTTATCAGTGGGGCCCTGGGAATACGGATGAATTAGTTCATGGCAGGCAGATGGTCGAAGATTTCGTAGATGCTGTGGGTAAGGGTGTTATGAAACTTTTAATAGTTGACAGAGGATATATCTCAGGTGATTTTCTTAATTATGTAAAAAGGGATTTGGGATCAGATGTATTGATTCCATTAAGATCTAATATGGATGCGCTGTCCGACCCTGTGAAGATTGCCGAATCGTTTAATTACAAATGGGTCAGATATAATGAATATACAAAATATGGGATAAAGTATACAGAGGATGTAACAGTGGTAAAGGATGTAGATATATGGAAGGGATGCGATGTGCCTCTCTGTGTATCTATTATGAGGATTACAGGGTCTGACGGGTCTTGCAGATATTGGGGTTTATCATCAACTTTTACACCCAAAAATGCCAGAGAAGTCTTTGAACTATATGAATTAAGAACCCATATAGAGGAACGTCACCGTCAGATAAAGAAGTTCTGGTATATTAACAAGTTCAGCTCACCGGAGAAATCCCTGATTGAGGCACATGTCTTGTTTACATTGCTGACCTATAGCCTCATACAACTTTATCTTAATAAAAAACATCTGAATGCCTTAGCAAATAAGACCATAACGTCTCTAAGGAATGAAGAGCAGATGGGAATAAACAACGTGATAGTATACTCAGGTGATTATTTTGCTGTATTGGATTTGGATGATTACACAGAGATAATAGTAGACCTCCATGATGAGGCCAGACTGAGGTTACAGAAGTGGATCAAGGGATTTAAAAATCGTGACAAATTCAGAGGGGGATAGGATGATACCATAATGGTGTTTTAAACCCAAATTTATAGAACTATAATTACATTTAAGTTACATATCTCCATGTAACGATATACCTGAGTATGCCCACGCTCAGGCACAATAACCCCATGCACTTAACTGTATTCCCATAGTTGCCATAACTCTGCCCAAAAATACCTAAATTTCTCAAAAGGCAGCGGCTGGTACCTTTTTGTAATATTAGTGTCTGAATCACAGATAACATTTGCGTTGACAAACAAATCTCCTCTTGCTACTGTATCCTCAGAAAACCAACTTCCTATCCGTGAGTCTCTTAACTACGGGGAATATTTATGGCAAAAGGTTCTCTTAACAGTACATGGCAGGAAAGGGTC